>NZ_BCPO01000058.1:0-9147 GCF_016586105.1 Burkholderia sp. E168m15 | reverse complement strand
CGCGCTGGCGCTCGCGAGCGACGAGAACCGCCCGCTGCGCGACTACACGCTCGGGCAACTGGCCGCCGGTGCGGCGTGCGATCCGTTCGCCTGCGGCGAGACGCTGCAGAAGCTGCCGGTGCCGCTGGTGCTCGGCTGGCTGCAGCGCTGGCTGTACGATCTGCTCGCGCAGCGGATGGCCGGCGCGCCGCGCTACTTCCCGACGCACGCGGCGGCCCTGGCGCGCTGCGCGGAAGCGGTCGACGCGAACGCATTCGCGCGCTTCATGAAAGCCGTGACGCGGCAGCGGACGGTCGAGAACCATCCGCTCAACGCGCGGCTCGTATTCGAGGAATTGTTTCTCGGATATCGGGAAATATTCGCTTGATCTGGCATTGTTTCCGATGGGTTGCGAAATGATGAGCGGATCACGCGGGGGCGCGACCGTGGCCGGCCGGCCCGCCCACCTTGCCCGGTGCCGCATGCCGGCGGGCGCATGAGCGCCCGTCTCACGTATTCAGGAAACACGATGTTCGTCGACTCTCACTGCCACATCAATTTCAAGGGCCTGGCCGACCGCCTGCCGGCCGTTCTCGAGAACATGCGCGAGCACGACGTCACGCATGCGCTGTGCGTGTCTGTCGATCTCGAGACGCTGCCCGAGGTGCTTGCGATCGCCGAAGCGCACGACAACGTGTACGCATCGGTCGGCGTGCATCCCGATCACGAGGACATGCGCGAGCCGACGCTCGCGGAGCTGGTCGAGCTGGCCGCGCACCCGAAGGTCGTCGCGATCGGCGAAACCGGCCTCGACTACTATCGCCTCGAAGGGCGCTCGATCGCCGACATGGAATGGCAGCGCGAACGTTTTCGCACGCACATTCGCGCGGCGACCGCGACGATGAAGCCGCTGATCATCCACACGCGTTCGTCGTCGGAAGACACGCTGCGGATCATGGCCGAGGAGCGCGCGGACGTGCCGGGCGGCGTGATGCACTGCTTCACCGAGCCGTGGCCGGTCGCCGAGCAGGCGCTCGCGCAGAACTTCCATATCTCGCTGTCGGGCATCGTCACGTTCAAGAACGCGACCGACGTGCAGGACGTCGCGCGGCGCGTGCCGCTCGACCGGCTGCTGATCGAGACCGACTCGCCGTACCTCGCGCCGGTGCCGTATCGCGGCAAGCCGAATGAACCTGCGTACGTCAGCCATGTCGGACGCTTTATCGCATCCGAGCGCGGTGTCGCCGTCGAGGCGCTCGCCGATGCGACGACGCAGAACTTTTTCCGGCTGTTCAAGATCGCCCGCTAACGACGGGCGCGCAGCCGACAACCCAGGGAAGGAGCCCACAACAATGACGAAGCCGACCAACCATCTGCCCAAACGCGCACTCGTTGCCGCCGCATTCGTCGCGAGCGGCCTGTTCGCCGCCGCCGGCGCGCATGCCGAGTCGCTCGACGCGATCGTCAAGGCCGTCAAGTTCGACGACATCGCCGATATCGGCAAGCAGCTCAAGAGCGGCAAGCTCGATCCGAACACGCTCGCGCCGAACGGCGACCCGATCCTCGTGATCGCCGCCCGCGAGAAATCCGACAAGGTCGCGGCCGCGATCGCCACGACGCCGAACGTCGATCTCGAGAAGGAAGACAAGGCCGGCGAAAACGCGCTGATGCTCGCGTCGCTGAACGGCGACCTCGGGCTCGTCAAGCTGCTGATCGACAAGGGCGCGGAAGTCAGCAAGAAGGGCTGGGCGCCGCTGCATTACGCGGCGACCAACGGCCAGGACGCGGTCGTCAAGGTGCTGCTCGACCACGACGCGTATATCGACACCGCGTCGCCGAACGGCACGACGCCGCTGATGATGGCCGCGCGCGGCAACCATGCGTCGACGGTCACGCTGCTGCTCGACCAGGGCGCCGATCCGCAGGTGAAGAACCAGCTCGGCATCACCGCGCTCGAGTTCGCGAAGCACTACAACGCGCCGGACGCGATCGAGATCCTGAGCAAGCGGACGACGCGTATCGGTGCGGCGACGCCGGCAGATGCGCAAAAGAGTGCAAAATAACGTTTTTTGGTGCGGCGGCGCCTGTCCGCCGGGCCGGCTTCCGGCCGGCGCCGGGCATCCGGCGCCGCACCAGCCAGGGCAGCAGGCGGTCTCGGGCCGCATTGACATAAGAAGGAACACCATGTTGCGCGCAATGTTTTGTGCCGCGGCGTTTGCCGTGCCATTGTCGGCGGCGGCTTTCACGGGCGCGGATCTCGACCGGCTGTGCGCGAAGACGGACGTCAAGTCGCGGGCGTCGTGCGCGGCCTATATCGAAGGCGCCGCCGACGGCGTCTACAACACGATCGATGCGATCGGCGGCACCACGGGGCCGCGCGTCGGCCAGTACTTCTGCCTGCCGCCCGACATCCGGGCGCAACAGATGACGGACGCGGTGCGCAAGTACATCGCCGAGAATCCAAAGCTGGCCGACTACAACGCGAGCACCGCGGTGTCGCTCGGTCTCGGCAAGGCGTTTCCCTGCAGGAACGGCAACTGATCTGACGCCGTGTCCGGGCGCGTGCATGGCCCGGACGTCGCCGACGCATCCAGGACGAAGCCTGTGCGCTTCATCACTCGAGGGCGCCGATGATTTCAATCGAGGAACTGCAGCGCATCGCCGATGCGCCGTTGCATTCGTGGCTCGGCACGCTGGGCGTGTCGGTCATCGTCATACTGGTCGTCACGGTCGTGCACCGCCTCGGCGCACGTATCGTCAAGCGCATCGCGCAGCCGTATCCGCTGATGAGCGCGATCCTGCGCTACATCGACAAGCCGTCGCTCGTCGTGCTGGCGCTGCTGGCGCTCGAATTCGTGTGGGTCCAGGCGGACGACGGCATGTCGTTCGTGCGCGGCATGCGCACCGCGGCCGCGGTCGGCTCGATCGTGTCGCTCACGTGGCTGCTGGTACGGCTCGCGGCCGGCGTCGGCGACGCGATCATCCAGGCCCATCCGATCGACACGGCCGACAACCTTCAGGCACGGCGTGTCCATACACAGGCCAAGGTGCTCGTGCGGACCGTGATGGTGCTGATCGTGATCATCGGCACCGGCGCCGCGCTGATGACGTTCCCCAACGTGCGCCAGGTCGGCGCGAGCCTGCTGGCATCGGCCGGTGTGGCAGGGCTGGTCGCCGGTATCGCCGCGCGGCCGGTGCTCGGCAACCTGATCGCCGGGTTGCAGATCGCGCTCACGCAACCGATTCGGCTCGACGACGTGGTCGTGATCCAGGGCGAGTGGGGGCGCATCGAGGAAATCACCGGCTCGTTCGTGTCGGTGCGGCTGTGGGACCAGCGGCGCCTCGTCGTGCCGCTGCAGTGGATCATCGAGAACCCGTTCACGAACTGGACGCGCAGCAGCGCGGAGATCATCGGCACCGTCTACCTGTCGGTCGACTACCGCACGCCGCTTGCGCCGCTGCGCGAGGAACTCGCGCGGCTCGTCCACGCCGCGCCCGAGTGGGACGGTCGCGTGCAGGTGCTGCAGGTGACCGATGCGACGGAGCGCACGATGCAGTTGCGCGCGCTCGTCAGCGCGGCCGATTCGTCGTCGTGCTGGGATCTGCGCTGCCGCGTGCGCGAAGGGTTGATCGCGTATCTGCAGCACCGCTATCCGCAATGCCTGCCGCGCAGCCGGATGGAACTGTATCCGCACGAATCCGCGCCGGACGCACCGAATCCCGAAAGGCCGCACGCGCGATCGCCCGCCGCCAGCACGGCGGCCAACACCGCAGCCGACCCGCAGGCCGTCGACGGCCGCTGAACGCGGCCCGAGTCCTGCGGCCATTCCCTGTTTCCCATTGTCATGACCGCGCTGAAGACGCTCGCCATCGCCAATTACCGCTCGCTGCGCGAGCTGATCGTGCCGCTCGCGGCGCTCAATGTCGTGACGGGGCCGAACGGCAGCGGCAAATCGAGCGTGTATCGCGCGCTGCGGCTGCTCGCCGACACCGCGCAGGGCCGCGTGATCCCGTCGCTCGCACGCGAGGGCGGCTTGCCGTCGACGTTGTGGGCCGGCCCCGAGCGCTTCTCGCGCGCGATGCTGGCGGGCGACGTGCCGGTGACGGGCACCGTGCGCAAGGGGCCGGTGAGCCTGAAGCTCGGCTTCGCGTGCGACGATTTCGGCTATGCGATCGATCTCGGCCTGCCGCTGCCGAGCCGCTCACAGTTCGCGCTCGATCCGGTGGTCAAGCGCGAATGCATCTGGGGCGGCGCGTTGCTGCGTCCGTCCACGCTGCTGGTCGACCGGCAGGGCGCGCAGATCCGTGCGCGTACCGCATCGGGCGACTGGCAGACGATTCCGCAGCCGGTCGCGAGCTTCGACAGCATGATGACCGAGTTCGCCGATCCGACCGGGGCGCCCGAGATGATCGCGGTGCGCGAACGGATTCGCTCGTGGCGCTTCTACGACCATTTCCGGACCGATGCGCAGGCGCCGGCACGCCAGTCGCACATCGGCACCCATACGCCGGTGCTCGCGGACGACGGGGCCGACCTGGCCGCCGCGCTGCAGACGATCCGCGAAATCGGCGACGCGGCGGCGCTCGATGCGGCGATCGACGACGCGTTTCCCGGCGCGTCGGTCGAGATCGACAATCCGGGCGGCCGCGGCCGCTTCGACGTGCTGATGCGCCAGCCGGGGCTGCTGCGGCCGCTGGCGGCGGCCGAGCTGTCGGACGGCACGCTGCGCTACCTGCTGCTCGCGGCCGCGCTGCTGACGCCGCGGCCGCCGGCGCTGATGGTGCTGAACGAACCGGAGACGAGCCTGCATCCCGATCTGCTGCCGGCGCTCGGCCGCCTGATCGCGCAGGCCGCCCGGCGTTCGCAGGTGCTGGTCGTGTCGCACGCGGCGCGGCTCATCGCGACGCTCGAGCGCGAGGCCGACTGCGAATCGCTGGTGCTCGACAAGCAGCTCGGCGCGACCGCGCTCGTCGATGCCGATTCGCGCGACCTGCCGCCCTGGAAGTGGCCATCGCGTTGACCGCCTGATTGCGTGCTCGAGGCCGTGAGCGGCGCCAGGAGGCGCCGAATGGGGCCGGCCGGGCGCGAAACGAGGCGTCCGCGCTCGATCGGCCGAATGTATCCGGTCTGTAACAACCCCCAAAAAATGAAAGACCTGCGGTTCCGCTCATCGGGATCGCGAATAATAATGAGATATCCGGCGGGAGCCATGCCGGCCGGCGCTGCATGGACGCAGGGCGGGCTCGCATGAGCGAGTGCTCCGCCGCCGCGCCGCAACGGACAGGACACAGGAGACGTGGACCATGAGAATTGCCCAGATCGCCCCGCTGACCGAATCCGTGCCCCCGAAGCTGTACGGCGGCACGGAGCGCGTCGTGTCCTACATCACCGAGGCGCTCGTCGACCTCGGCCACGACGTGACGCTGTTCGCGAGCGGCGATTCGACGACGCGGGCGAAGCTCGAATCCGTGTGGCCGCGCGCGCTGCGGCTCGATTCGTCGATCCGCGACCGGGTCGCGCCGCACATGCTGCTGATGGAGACGGTCGCGCGCCGCGCGAAGGATTTCGACGTGCTCCATTTCCACATGGACTACTACTCGTTCTCGGTCTTCAACCGGCAGGAAACGCCTTACGTGACGACGCTGCACGGCCGGCTCGACCTGCCCGAGCAGCAACCGGTGTTCGACACGTTCAATACGGCGCCGGTGATCTCGATTTCCAATGCGCAGCGCCAGCCGTTGCCGCAGGCGAAATGGCTGACGACCGTCTATCACGGGCTACCCGATACGCTGTACATGCCGCAGCCCGTCGAGCCGCGCTATCTCGCGTTCCTCGGCCGCATCTCGCCGGAAAAACGCGTCGATACCGCGATCCGCATCGCCCGCCAGTGCGGGCTGCCGATCCGGATCGCCGCGAAGATCGACGCGGCCGACCAGGAATACTTCGACCGCGAGATCAAGCCGCTTTTCGCGTTGCCACACGTCGAATACATCGGCGAGATCGCCGATCACGAGAAGGCCGAATTCCTGTCGGGCGCGCATGCGCTGCTGTTTCCGATCGACTGGCCGGAGCCGTTCGGCCTGGTGATGATCGAGGCGATGTCGTGCGGCACGCCGGTGATCGCGTTCAACCGCGGCGCGGTGCCCGAAGTGGTGGACGAGGGCGTGTCGGGGTTCATCGTCGAGGATGAAATCAGTGCGGTGGCCGCCGTGAACCGGCTGCACCTGCTGCCGCGGGCGCGCGTGCGGCAGCGCTTCGAGGAGCGCTTCACGTCGCGCCGGATGGCGCAGCAGTACGTCGATGTGTACCAGTCGGTGATCCGCGCGCAGAAGCGCTCGCGCTTCAAGGTGATCGATTCGACGACCTGATCGTCCCGATGCAGAAGGGCGGCGGATAAAAAAACGGCGATGCCCGCAAGGACATCGCCGTTTGCGCATGGTCCGCGCGCAGCGCGCGCGGGCAGTGCGTCAACGTCAGATCTTGAGCTTCGTGACCTTCGTGCCGTTGATCGATACGTCGCCCATCAGGCCGGCGTTGGTCAGCACGACGACCTGGATCGGCGCGGTGGCCGTGTTGGAGTCGACCGCGCCGTTCGCGCCCATCTTCACGAGTGCGACCGATGCGCCGGCGCCGGCGGCCCAGCCGTCCGAGCCGCGGAATTCGTCGAGCGCCTGCTGCGTCATGAACAGGAACACGATCGCCTTCGACTGCGCACCGGCCTGCAGGCCGACCGACAGTGACGACGTGTTGTAGTAGCCGACCGTGCTGCCGCCGACGCGCAGCGCGCCGTTGCCCGACTGGCCGCCGACGATGAAGCCGGCCTGGAGCACTTCGGGGAAGACCAGCACGCCGCGCGATTTCGCGACGAGCTCGCGCGAACCCTTGACGGTGGAGTACATGCGAGACAGCGTGGCGTCGACGCTCGCGTCGATCGACTGACGCTTCGACGCGTTGGTCGCGGCGTTGTCCGGCTTGTCCGGCGTGGTGGTGCAACCGGTGAGCGCGAGGCTACCGACGATGAGCGCAGCGGCGGCTTTCAGCACAAGATTCCGTTTTTGCATCGTTGTTCTCCATCGGATGATGTTCGGAGTGAGTCTCGCTCAGGGAGCGGATCACGTCGGCAGTTATATCACAGCGGATCAGGGGCTCTTTTCGTTGGCGCGTGAAAAAGCGTCAAATCGCGCAAGGGTGTCGCGGCGCGCCAACGGATGAAATGTCGCGCACGCGCCAGGCGCGCGTGGCGCGTGGCCGGCGTGCGGGGAACGCGGCGCTCGAGCAGCGGGCGGCGGCGCCTGCGGCGTGCGCCGGTGTCAGTGTGTGACGGGGGGAACGGGCGGCTTGATCGGCGGGCGGCGCAGCGCGCGGCGGATCAGCGCGATCACGACGCCGCATGCGAACAGGAACGCGGCCGGAACGACCCAGTAGCCGACGAACGCATGCCACAGATAGCCGGCGAGCGTATTGCGGCGCACCACGTATTCGTCGCGGGCCGCCTGCTGGCGCGGCGCGTTGGCGGCGAGCACGTCGGCCGGGCAGCCGGTCGCGCGCGCTTCGTCAGGATTCCCGTGGCACTTCGCGGCGGCGCCGGCGGCCTGTTGCGCGTCGGTGAGCTGCCAGGTGGTCAGCGCGAGTTGCAGGTCCGCCTTGTTGTAGGCCATTTCCTCGCGGATCTCGCGCACGGCGATGATCGCGACGGGCACCGCCCAGAACACGATCACGATCAGCCAGCGGCGGAACCAGCGGTGTTGTCTCCATGCCATCCAAGCCTCCGTTTGACGCGCGTGCGCGTCCGTCTCGAGGGCGGCCCGATGGCGCTTCTTGGTCTTGGGTGGGCCGCGTTGCAGCCATCATAGAAGAAAACGCGGCGAATTGCCGCACCATGTGGCGGCACCGGAGCGGCGGGCCGGAAAAACGGGGCGGGAAAAGGCGGGCATGCGGGCGGGCATGCGGCTGGCAGGCGCGTGTCGATGCGCGTGCAACGAAAACGAAAATGCCGCGCCCGCCGAAGCGGGGCGCGGCATTCGAGGCGGGAGCGCCGAACTCAGGCGGCCGGCTGGTTGCTCAGGCAGCTCTTCATGAACGCCTTGCGATCGTCACCCTTCTTGCCGGTGGCCTGCGTGTTGCACGCCTTCATCTTTTCCTGCTGCGTCATCGCCTTCGCGGGCTTCGCCGACAGGCAGTCCTTCATGAACGCCTTGCGTTCGTCGCCCGTCTTGCCGGCTGCCTGGGTGTTACAGGCCTTCATCTTGTCCTGCTGGCTGTTCGCCGCGAATGCGGGGGAAGCCAGCATGCCGCCGAGAAGCACTGCGGCTACGAGCGATTGGATTTTCATTTCGACACTCCCATGGGGTGAATTGCGTTTTATATCGACGCCGTCACGAAGCCCGGCGCGACGTGAACAGGGTCGCATCGCGCCGCGCGCTCCGATTATGGCAAATCAATGTGAAAACACCAAAACGGCATTTCTATAACGCAGTGGGCGGCATGGCCGTTGACGGCGTGCACGCGCCGGCGATCGGGACAAACCATGACACGGGGTCGCGCCGCGCGCGTTCGAGCCGGACCTACCGGACGCCGGCCGCGAGCCATTACAATCGCGGCCATGAATACACCGAACACCGCATCCCCTTCGTCCGCGCCGGCGCTGCCGCGCATCGCCGTACTCGCCACCGGCGGCACGATCGCCGGCGCCGCGCCCGACGCGGCCAGCACGGCCGGCTACCAGGCCGGCGCGCTCGGCGTCAATTTCCTGGTCGACGCCGTACCGGCGCTTGCGTCGGTCGCGCGCATCGACGCGGAGCAGGTCGCCAGCATCGACAGCAAGGATCTCGCGCTGCCGCTGTGGAACACGCTCGCCGCGCGGATCGACGCGCTGATGGCCGACCCGGCGATCGACGGCATCGTGATCACCCACGGCACCGATACGCTCGAGGAAACCGCGTATGCACTGCATCTGGTCGTCCGGGGCGACAAGCCGGTCGTGCTGACGGCCGCGATGCGGCCGGCGACCGCGCTGTCGTCCGACGGCCCGCTGAACCTGCTGAACGCGGTGACGGTGGCCGCCCATCCGGCCGCGCGCGGGCAAGGCGTGCTGGTCGCGTTCAACAACCGGATCCACGGCGCGCGCGACGTCGTGAAGACGAGCACCTATGCGGTCGACGCGTTCC
>NZ_BCPO01000057.1:0-57079 GCF_016586105.1 Burkholderia sp. E168m15 | reverse complement strand
GTCGTCGCGGGCACCGGCAACGGTTCGATCCATGCGACGCTGCAGACGGCGCTCGCCGATGCGGTGAACGCGGGCGTGGCGGTGGTGCGTGCGTCGCGCGTCGGTTCGGGGCACGTGATGCGCAACGGCGCCGCGAGCGACGATGCGCTCGGGTTCGTGAGCGCGGGCTCGCTGCACCCGTTCAAGGCGCGCGTGCTGCTGATGCTCGCGCTCGCGAACGGCATTCGCGAGCGCGACGCATTGCAACGCGCATTCGACACGCTGTGACCGATGGCGCGCCGCTCGGGCGGCGCGTAGAAGGCATAAAAAAATGGCAGGCCAATGGCCTGCCATTTTTGCGTCAGTGCTGCGCGAATGCTCAGGACTGCGGCGGAATCACGAGCTTCTGGCCCGGGTAGATCCGGTCCGGGCTCGACAGCATCGGCTTGTTCGCTTCGAAGATCACCGGATACTTGTTCGCATCGCCGTACACTTCCTTGGCGATCGCCGACAGCGTGTCGCCCGGCTTCACGTCGTGGTACTGCACTTCCGGATCGTCCGGCTGCAGATCGTCATCGTTGACGCCCGCGACACCCTGCACGTTGCCGGCCGCGACCTTGACCTTCGCCTTCGTGTCGAGATCGGCGACGCTGCCCGACAGCGTGACGGTGCGCGATGCGCCGTCGAACGCGACGGTCAGGTTCGACGTATCGAGACCTTGCGAGCTGATGTAATTCTTGATTGCGTCGGCCGCAGTCTGGTTCGCGGCATTCGGATCTTCCGCTGCTTGCGCATCGGCGTGACCCAGCAGTTTTTCACCCGCCTCTTTAATAAACGAAAGAAGACCCATCGTTGCACTCCTTAGGTGGTTGAAAAGAAAACGCGCCGTGAAGTGGCGAAAAAAACACCGCGCTGGGTGCGGACCCCGGAAGGGGCGCGCAAGCGCGGCGGTTTTCTCGAAAGGCGTGGCGAAAGTGTAGGCGTTCAACGCGACGATTGCATGAAAAATCGCACGCTCGAACGTAAAGAAATGTAATACGCGAAATCCGACAGGCGGACACCCGACGACGACGTCTGACCGACCAAGGCTTCCCCGGCGCCGCCGGGTGCCGCTGCGGACCCCACCACGCCGCTCTCAGCCCAGAGCGGCGTTTTTCGCCCCGTCCCGCATGCCGTTGGCGATGCGGGGCGGGGCGCCCCACCGTGATGCGCGCGTGCATCGCGCATCGATGCGACCGGCCGCGGCCGAATCGCGTGTATGCGTCGCGCGCGTCCGCGATCGCAGCACAAACGCGCGTTGCGGCATCCGCGTTACGCGGCCGGCGTCTGGCCGATCTCGAAGTTCGACATGATCTCGAGCGCGCGCACGAGTGCCGAGTGATCCCATGCCTTGCCGCCGTGCGATGCGCACACGCTGAACAGCTGCTGCGCGCTCGCGGTGTGCGGCAGCGCGAGGCCGAGCTTGCGTGCGCCGTCGAGCGCGAGGTTCAGGTCCTTCTGGTGCAGCTCGATGCGGAAGCCCGGATCGAACGTGCGCTTGGTCATCCGCGCACCGTGTACTTCGAGGATGCGCGACGCTGCGAAGCCGCCCATCAGCGCCTGGCGCACGCGCTCCGGATCGGCGCCCGAGCGGGCGGCGAACAGCAGCGCTTCGCCGACCGCCTCGATGTTCAGCGCGACGATGATCTGGTTCGCGACCTTGCAGGTCTGGCCCGCGCCGTTGTCGCCGACGAGCGTGATGTTCTTGCCCATCTTCTCGAACAGCGGCTTCGCGCGTTCGAACGCCTTCTCCGGGCCGCCGACCATGATCGTCAGCGTCGCTTCGCGGGCGCCGACTTCGCCGCCGGACACCGGCGCGTCGAGGTAGTCGCAGCCGAGCGCGTTGATCTGCTTCGCGAACGCCTGCGTGTCGAGCGGCGAGATCGAGCTCATGTCGATCACGAGCTTGCCGGCCGTCAGGCCTTTCGCGACGCCGTCGTCGGCGAACAGCACGTTACGCACGTCCGGCGTGTCCGGCACCATCGAGATGATGATGTCCGCGTGCTGCGCGACTTCGGTCGAGTTCGCGACGACCTTCGCGTTCCCGCGCAGGTCGTCCGGAATCGGGAACGCGCCGTTCACGACGAGTTGATGATCGCCCTTGAGCAGGTTGCGCGCCATGTGCGCGCCCATGATGCCGAGGCCGATGAAACCGATGGTTGCCATGTGAAAGTCTCCTATGGGGCTGAAAACGGGAAGGGTGCGATTCAGGCGGCGCGACGCGCCGAGGCCGGTGCGCAGCCGGCCACGCTTTGCAGCCAGCCGAGGCCTTCCGTCGTGGTGGTACGGGGCTTGTATTCGCAGCCGACGTAGCCGGCATAGCCGAGCCGGTCGAGCAGCGCGAACAGGAACGCATAGTTGATCTCGCCGGTGCCCGGCTCGTTGCGGCCCGGGTTGTCCGCGAGCTGGACGTGGCCGATCGACGCGAGATTGCGTTCGATCGTCGCGGCCAGTTCGCCTTCCATGCGTTGCATGTGATAGATGTCGTACTGCAGGAACAGGTTGTCCGAGCCGACCGCGCGGATCACGTCGAGCCCTTCCGACGAGCGGTTCAGCGCGAAGCCCGGGATGTCGAAGCTGTTGCACGGCTCGACGAGCAGGCGGATGCCTTCGCGCTTCAGTGCGTCGGCGGCGAAGCGCAGGTTGTCGACGATCGTCACGAACGTCTTGTCGCGCGCCGTGCTCGCCGACGGAATGCCGACGAGGCAGTTCAGCTGGGGCACCTTCAGCGCCTTCGCGTACTCGATCGCACGGCCGACGCCTTCCTGGAATTCGCCGACGCGATCGGGCAGGCACGCGATGCCGCGCTCGCCCTGGTCCCAGTTGCCGGCGGGCAGGTTGTGCAGCACGAGGCGCAGGCGATGCGTCTCGAGCCGCTCGGCGAGTTCCTCTTTCGCGTACGGGTACGGGAACAGGAACTCGACGGCGTCGAAGCCCGCGTCCGCGGCCGCCTTGAAGCGGTCGAGGAACGGCACTTCGTTGAACAGCATGGTCAGGTTTGCAGCAAACTTCGGCATGAGCTAAGCCTCTTCGGTCGGTCAGTCAAAAAAGTCGTGCGGTTCAGTCGGTTCAGTCGGTTCAGTCGGTTCAGTCGGTTCAGTCGGTTCAGTCGGTTCAGTCGGTTCAGTCGGTTCAGTCGGTTCAGTCGAGCATCGAGA
This sequence comes from Burkholderia sp. E168m15, assembly GCF_016586105.1. Classification (NCBI taxonomy): domain Bacteria; kingdom Pseudomonadati; phylum Pseudomonadota; class Betaproteobacteria; order Burkholderiales; family Burkholderiaceae; genus Burkholderia; species Burkholderia sp. E168m15. The sequence continues at coordinate 53,903 of NZ_BCPO01000057.1, read as the reverse complement.
TCGCGGTCGGGGCGTGCTCGGCCTTTTCGGCGAGATCCTCGAACTCGTTGATCGCGTCGATTTCGGTGCCCATCGAGATGTTCGTCACGCGCTCGAGGATCACTTCGACGACCACCGGCACGCTGAATTCTTCCGCGAGCGTTTGCGCCTGGCGCAGCGCCGGCTCGATCTCTTCCGGCTTGAACACGCGCAGCGCCTTGCAGCCGAGGCCTTCCGCGACGGCCACGTGGTCGACGCCGTAACCGTTCAGTTCCGGCGCGTTCACGTTGTCGAACGCGAGCTGCACGCAGTAGTCCATGTCGAACGCGCGCTGCGCCTGGCGGATCAGCCCGAGGTACGAGTTGTTCACGACGACGTGCACGTACGGCAGCTTGAATTGCGCGCCGGCCGCCAGCTCCTCGATCATGAACTGGAAGTCGTAGTCGCCGGACAGCGCGACGATCGGGCGGCTCGGGTCGGCTGCACGCACGCCGAGCGCCGCGGGGATCGTCCAGCCGAGCGGGCCGGCCTGGCCGCAGTTGATCCAGTTGCGTGCCTTGAACACGTGCAGGAACTGCGCGGCGGCGATCTGCGACAGGCCGATCGTGCTGACGTAGCAGGTATCGCGGCCGAACACCTTGTTCATCTCTTCGTACACGCGCTGCGGCTTGACCGGCACGTTGTCGAAGTGCGTCTTGCGCTGCAGCGTGCGCTTGCGCGCCTGGCAGTCGGCGACCCACGCGCTGCGGTCCTTGAGCTTGCCGGCGGCCTTCCATTCCCGCGCGACCGCGACGAACAGTTCGAGTGCCGCCTTCGCGTCGGACACGATGCCGAGGTCCGGGCCGAACACGCGGCCGATCTGCGTCGGCTCGATATCGACGTGCACGAACTTGCGGCCCTTCGTATAGACCTCGACGCTGCCCGTGTGGCGGTTCGCCCAGCGGTTGCCGATGCCGAGCACGAAGTCGGATGCGAGCAGCGTCGCGTTGCCGTAGCGGTGCGACGTCTGCAAGCCGACCATGCCGGCCATCAGCGGGTGGTCGTCGGCAATCGCGCCCCACGACATCAGCGTCGGGATCACCGGCACGCCGACCGTTTCGGCGAACTGCACGAGCAGGTCTTCGGCCGCCGCGTTGAGCACGCCGCCGCCCGACACGATCAGCGGCTTGTCCGCGTCGTTGAGCATCGCGAGCGCCTTCTCGATCTGCGCGCGGGTGGCCGCGGGCTTGTAGACCGGCAGCGGTTCGTACGTGTCGATGTCGAATTCGATTTCGGCGAGCTGCACGTCGATCGGCAGGTCGACCAGCACGGGGCCCGGGCGGCCCGAGCGCATCAGGTGGAACGCCTGCTGGAACACGCGCGGCACGAGCGCCGGTTCGCGCACGGTGACGGCCCACTTCGTGACCGGCTTCGCGATCGATTCGATGTCGACGGCCTGGAAGTCTTCCTTGTAGAGACGCGCGCGCGGTGCCTGGCCGGTGATCGCGAGGATCGGAATCGAGTCGGCGGACGCGGAATAGAGGCCGGTGATCATGTCGGTGCCGGCGGGGCCCGACGTGCCGATGCAAACGCCGATGTTGCCGGGGGCGGCACGCGTGAAGCCTTCGGCCATGTGCGATGCACCTTCGACGTGGCGCGCCAGCACGTGGCTGATGCCGCCCGACTTGCGCATGGCCGAGTAGAACGGATTGATCGCGGCGCCCGGCACGCCGAACGCGGTCTGGATGCCTTCCTTCTCGAGCACGAGTACGGCTGCGTCGACGGCTCTCATCTTGGCCATGAATGTCTCCTTGGATAGTTGAATCTTGCGAATCGGTCTGTTGAGGACACTTTAGGGATGCAGGAAAGGTTTGATAAGATCAGCCGAAGTCGCTTATTTCGAAACTAAAAGTATGGAATGACGGCCGGACGGGGCTTCCCGCCGGTGTCGGAGCCGGGACGGAGACAGGGGATGGATCGTTTCAAGCAGATCGAGACGTTCGTGCGGGTGGCCGATGCCGGCAGCCTCGCGGCGGCGGCGTTGGAGGAAGGTGTGTCGCCAGTGGTGCTCGGGCGGCGCATCGACGCGCTGGAGAAGCGCCTCGGCGTGAAGCTGATGTACCGCTCGACGCGGCGGCTGGTCGTCAGCGAGGAGGGCGCCGCGTTCCTCGAGCGCTGTCGCGGGCTGCTGTCCGAATGGGATCAGGCCGAGAACGAACTGGCCGCCGGTCGGCGCGCGGTCAGCGGCCACCTGATCGTGTCGGCGCCGGCCGCGTTCGGGCGCAAGCACGTCGCGCCGCACGCGCCGGGCTTCCTCGCCGACAAGCCGGAGATGCAGCTGTCGTTCAACCTGACCGACCGCGTCGTCGATCTCGTGCGCGAAGGCTACGACCTGTCGATCCGGATCGGCGGCGCGGTCGATCCGAATTTCGTCGCGGTGAAGCTCGCGTCGAACCGGCGCGTGGTGTGCGGCACGCCCGACTATTTCCGCCTGCACGGCCGGCCGAAGTCGCTCGACGACCTGCTGAAGCACAACTGCCTGGCGTTCAACCTGCAGGGCGGGCAGAACCGCGGCTGGTATTTCCAGCGCCACGGCAAGATCGCGACGATGCGCGTGACCGGCAATCTCGACTGCAACGACGGCGAGCTGCTGCACCGCTGGGTGGCCGAGGGGCTCGGGCTCGGCTGGCGCTCGACGTGGGAAATCGCCGCGCAACTCGAAACGGGCGAGCTCGAGACCGTACTCGACGACTATGCGCTGCCGGACTACGACATCCTCGCGGTCTATCCGCAGCAGCGCTACGTGCCGGCGCGCGTGCGCTACTTCATCGACTACCTGCGCGAAGCGTATGCACGCCCCGGCTACTGGAGCACCACGCCGTAACGGGCGGCCCGCCTGGCCGTCCGGCGATTTTTTTACGCTTCATGCGTGCCGCGCGGGAATAAACTCGACGCAGCGGCGGTAAGGTCATCGAGCGCGCACGTTGCCGGTCTGTCCGGGCGCCGTGCGCGGAACGGGCGCGGCGTCGGCCGCCGGGACCAGGGAGGCCATGTGGGGCAAGCCGGACAGGCGGTCGATGAACGGGCGGCGGACGATGCGCTCGCGCGCGGCGAGCGGTTTCGCGCGCTCGTGCTGCCGCATCTCGACGCCGCCTACAACCTCGCGCGCTGGCTGAGCGGCAGCGCCGGCGATGCGGACGACGTCGTCCAGGACGCGTGCATGCGAGCGCTGCGCTTCGTCGATTCGTGTCGCGGCGACAACGCGCGGCCGTGGCTGCTGACGATCGTGCGCCACACCTGGTACACCGAATGGCGGCGGCGCACGCATGCGCACGAGGTCGCGCTGCCCGACACGCTCGACGATGCCGACGTCCCGGACGACTGGCAGCCGGCGACGGAGGACCCGCTCGCGCACCTGCTTCGCGGCGAGAACGTGCGGCTCGTGAATGCGGCGCTCGCGAAGCTGCCGCCCGAATACCGCGAGGTGCTCGTGCTGCGCGAGATGGAGGACCTGAGCTACCGCGAGATCGCGGCGATCGCGGACGTGCCGGTCGGCACGGTGATGTCGCGGCTCGCGCGCGGCCGGCGCAAGCTTGCCGCGCTGCTGGGCGGCGTGCCGGCGACCGAAGGCCGGCCGGGCCGAGCGCCGGCGGGCGGAACCGCATCGGAGGCTATCGATGGACTGTAACGAAGCGCGAGCGTTGCTGGACGCGGACGTCGACCGCGAGCTGTCGGCGCCCGATGCGTTGCGGGTCCAGCAGCATGTCGAAGGGTGCGACGCGTGCCGCCGCGAACGCGCGCGGATCGTCACGCTGGTGCAGGCCGTGCGGCAGGCCGATTATCACCGCGCGCCGGACGCGCTGCGGGCGAGCATCCTCGCGAGCCTGCCGGCAGCGGCCGACGCGCCTGCTCACGAGCCGTCGCGGGCTGAGCCGCGGCCTGAGTCCCGGCCTGAGCCGCGGCGGCCGCGCGGCCGCGACTGGTTTTCCTGGCTGACCGGGCGCGGCGGGTCGGCCCGACCGGGGCCGGCCGGCACCGGCACCAGGCCGCGCGTGGCCGCGTTGCCGGGGCTCGGCTGGGGTGTCGCGTTGCTGATGGCGGTCGCGGCGGCCGGCGGAATGGCATGGTCGGCCCGCCACGCCGACACCGACCGAACGGTCGACGAACTGGTCGCGAGCCACGTGCGGGCCGACCTGTCGGCGCGCGACATCGACGTGATCTCGACCGACCAGCACACGGTCAAGCCGTGGTTCAACGGCCGGCTCGACTATGCGCCGCCGGTCGAGGATCTCGCCAGGAGCGGCTTCGCGCTGGTCGGCGGCCGGCTCGACTATGTCGGGCGACGCCGCGTCGCGGTGCTCGTCTACCGCCACCGGCAACACGTGGTCGACGTCTACGTACAGCCGGCCGGGGAGCGGCCGGCGGCCCCGTACACGACCGTGTCGCAGGGCTATGCGCTCGACCGCTGGAACGCGGCCGGGATGACGTGGTGGGCCGTGACCGACGCCGAGCCGGCGGCGCTCGCGGCGTTCCGGACGGCGCTCGACGCGCGGCTCGCCGGCACGCCCAGCGAATGACCCCAGCGGCGGCGGGCGGGCGCGTTGATGTTTCGACCCCGCCCGCCGAGAGGCCGAGCGGAGGGTGCGTGCCCCGACGGACCCGTTCAAGTCTTTGAAAACACGGCCAGAATCCGGTGACCAATCGTCGATTGGCCTTGCATGCACCCCGTAACCGGGTTAGAATCTTCGGCTTCTCACTTGCCACACCGGTTCAGACGCCCGGGTGGCTTTAATCCACAAGGAGTGTGTAATGCGTCATTACGAAATCGTATTCATCGTGCACCCGGATCAAAGCGAGCAGGTGCCCGCGATGATCGAGCGTTACAAGACCACGATCACGACGCACGGCGGCCAGATCCACCGTGTCGAAGACTGGGGCCGTCGCCAGCTGGCCTACATGATCGAGAAACTCGCGAAGGCTCACTACGTCTGCATGAACATCGAGTGCGACCAGACGACGCTCGACGAACTCGAACACGCGTTCAAGTTCAACGACGCCGTGCTGCGTCACCTCATCGTCAAGATGAAGAAGGCCGAAACCGGCCCGTCGCCGATGATGAAGGAAGTTCAGCGCGAAGAAGCCAAGAAGGCGGCTGCAGCTCAGCCGGCCGAAGCGCAGGCTTAAGTTCGTCACTCATTAAGCCATCAAGGAGCGCGCCACTCACGTGAACAGGTTGCAATTGACGGCGAGCGTCGTCGAACGCGCACCGGTGCGATATACGCCGGCAGGTGTTCCGATCGCAAGCGCCACGTTGCATCACCGCACGGAAGTCGTCGAAGCAGGCATTCCCCGTCAGGTCGAAATGACGATCGAGGCGGTGGCGGCCGGTGAGGCGAGCGGCAAGCTGGAAAGTCGTGAAATGGGCGTCGAAACGCTGTTCACGGGCTTCCTGGCCAAGAAAAGCCGCAACGCGAGAACCTTGGTGTTTCACATCACTGCATTGCAGGACACAGGAAAGGACTGAAATCATGGCCCGCCCGACTGGTAAGAAATTCGACAAGCGTCGTCAGCAACAAAACCCGCTCTTCAAGCGCAAGAAGTTCTGCCGTTTCACGGCTGCCGGCGTCGAGCAGATCGACTACAAGGACACGGAAACGCTGAAGGACTTCATCGGCGAAAACGGCAAGATCACGCCGGCTCGTCTGACGGGTACGAAGGCGCACTATCAGCGTCAGCTGGATACGGCCATCAAGCGTGCGCGTTTCCTCGCGCTGCTGCCGTACACCGATCAGCACAAGGCGTAATCAGGCGACGCAATAAGGAGAATTCGAATGCAAATCATTCTGTTGGAAAAAGTCGCCAATCTGGGCAACCTCGGCGATATCGTCAAGGTCAAGGACGGTTACGCTCGCAACTTCCTGATCCCGAACCGCAAGGCTCGCCGTGCAACGAAGGAAGCGATCGCCGAATTCGAAGTGCGCCGCGCTGAACTCGAAAAGATCGCCGCTGAAAAGCTGGCCGCATCGCAGGCAGTCGGCGAGAAGCTGAACGGTCAGTCGTTCGAAATCACGCAGAAGTCGGGCGTCGACGGCCGTCTGTTCGGCTCGGTCACGAACGGCGACGTCGCTGAACTGCTGAAGAAGGCAGGCTACGAAGTCGAGAAGCTGCAAGTGCGCATGCCGGAAGGCCCGCTGAAGATGATCGGCGAGCACAACGTGCAAGTCGCGCTGCACACGGACGTCGTCGTCGACGTCACGATCAACGTGATCGGCGACCACGCGTAAGCGTAGACGCAAGCTTGCCGGGCGGCTTCCGCCGTCCGGACAAGGGCAGGCGCCCGGGTAACCGGGGCCTGCCTTTTTTATTGCCCGCTCGCCGGCAAGCGGTGGTAGCGCTGCCGCCATCTATTCGCGATAATCCCAACCCATGAACGCGCCGCAAGATCCCCAAATCGAATCGCTGAAAGTCCCGCCGCATTCGGTCGAAGCCGAGCAGTCGGTGCTCGGCGGCCTGTTGCTCGACAACGCGGCATGGGACCGGATTGCCGACTTCCTGTCGCAGGGCGACTTCTACCGCTACGACCACCGGATCATCTACGAGCACATCGGCCGCCTGATCGCGTCGACGCGCCCGGCCGACGTCGTGACCGTGTACGAAGCGCTGACCACGTCCGGCAAGGCCGACGACGTCGGCGGGCTCGCGTACCTGAACGCGCTCGCGCAGAACACGCCGAGCGCGGCGAACATCCGCCGCTACGCGGAAATCGTGCGTGATCGCGCGGTGCTGCGCCGGCTCGTGTCGGTCGCCGACGAGATCTCGGCCGACGCCTTCAACCCGCAGGGCAAGGAAGTCCGCCAGCTGCTCGACGAAGCCGAGTCGAAGGTGTTCTCGATCGCCGAAGAGGGCGCGCGCGGCAACCAGGGCTTCCTCGAGATCGGCCCGCTGCTCACGCAGGTGGTCGAGCGCATCGACACGCTGTACCACACCGCGAACCCGAGCGACGTCACCGGCACGCCGACGGGCTTCGTCGACCTCGACCGGATGACGTCCGGGATGCACGGCGGCGAACTGATCATCGTCGCGGGGCGCCCGTCGATGGGTAAAACGGCGTTCTCGATGAACATCGGCGAATACGTCGCGGTCGAGTATGGATTGCCGGTCGCGGTGTTCTCGATGGAAATGCCGGGCACCCAGCTCGTGATGCGTATGCTCGGCTCGATCGGCCGGCTCGACCAGCACCGGATGCGCACGGGCCGCCTGACGGACGAGGACTGGCCGAAGCTGACGCACGCGGTGCAGAAGATGAGCGAGGCACAGCTCTTCATCGACGAGACGGGCGGCCTGAACCCGATGGAATTGCGCTCGCGCGCTCGGCGTCTGGCGCGGCAGTGCGGCAAGCTCGGCCTGATCATCGTCGACTACCTGCAGCTGATGTCGGGTTCGTCGCAGGGCGAGAACCGCGCGACCGAAATTTCCGAAATCTCGCGATCGCTGAAGAGCCTCGCGAAGGAACTCGACGTGCCGGTGATCGCGCTGTCGCAGTTGAACCGCGGCCTCGAACAGCGCCCGAACAAGCGTCCGGTGATGTCGGATTTGCGCGAATCGGGCGCAATCGAACAGGATGCGGACGTGATCCTGTTCATTTATCGCGATGAGGTCTACAATCCGGACAGCCCTGACAAGGGGACGGCCGAAATCATCATCGGCAAGCAGCGTAACGGTCCGATCGGGCCCGTTCGGCTCACGTTCCTGGGGCAATACACGAAGTTCGACAATTTTGCCGGGGCGCAGACCTTCTACGGCGAGTAAAGCCGGTTGTAAACACCTATTTCGCCAAATGTTGTATCCAATCCCGGCGTGCGCATATGCGCACGTCGCGTCGCGACCGAAACCGGTACAATGTCGCCCGTTTTCGTGACAGTAGTTTGACAATCTCTCAGGAATCCCATGTTCGGTCGATTCATGCCCACCGAGGGCAAGTTCTTTGAACTCTTCAACGCGCACGCGAAGCACATCGTTTCCGGTGGCCGCGAGCTCGAACTGCTGATCGACAATCTCGCCGACGCCGAGATTCACAAGCAAAACGTGCAAATCGCCGAGAAGGCCGCCGACAAGCTCACGCACGAGGCGATCGATCTGCTGCACAAGACTTTCATCACGCCGCTCGATCGCGACGAGATCCACAAGCTGATCACGACGATGGACGACATCCTCGACCTGATGGAAGACGTCGCGACGGCCGTGTCGCTGTACGACGTGCAGTCCGTCACGTCCGAGGCGAGCCAGCTCGCGCACATCGTCACCCAGTCGGCGCAACACGTGCAGCAAGCCGTCGGCTTGCTGTCCGACATGAAACAGTCGGCGCAGATCCTCAAGCAATGCGAGGAAATCGACCGCTGGGAATCGGAAGCCGACCGCGTGCTGCGCGCGGCGATGTCGAAGCTGTTCCGCGAAGAAGACGACGTGAAGACGCTCATCAAGCTGAAGGCGATCTACGAGCTGCTCGAAGAGATCACCGACAAGTGCGAGGACGTCGCGAACATCATCGAAGGCATCGTGCTGGAAAACGCCTGAGCGGACCACGATGCATTCGATACAACTCGCCCTATGGATGGTCGCGGCACTGGTGCTCGTCGCGCTCGTATTCGACTTCATGAACGGCTTTCACGACGCGGCGAACTCGATCGCCACCGTCGTGTCGACCGGGGTGCTGAAGCCCCAGCAGGCCGTCGTGTTCGCGGCCGCGTTCAACGTGATCGCGTACTTCATCTTCCACCTGAAAGTCGCGCAGACCGTCGGTAAAGGCACGATCGACCCCGACATCGTCGACCATTACGTCATATTCGGCGCGCTGGTCGGCGCGATCGGCTGGAACGTGATCACCTGGTACTACGGGATTCCGTCGAGCTCGTCGCACGCGCTGATCGGCGGGCTCGTCGGTGCGGCGCTCGCGAAGTCGGGCTGGAGCTCGCTGAACATCGACGGGCTGCTGAAGACGATCGCGTTCATCTTCATTTCGCCGCTGCTCGGTTTCATCCTCGGTTCGCTGTTCATGCTCGGCGTGTCGTGGCTGTATTTCCGTACCGCGCCCAGCAAGGTCGACCGGCGCTTCCGCCGGCTGCAGCTGCTGTCGGCCGGGCTGTACAGCCTGGGCCACGGCGGCAACGACGCACAGAAGACGATCGGTATCATCTGGATGCTGCTGATCGCGAGCGGCTACGCGTCGGCGACCGCCGATGCGCCGCCGGCGTGGGTGATCGGCGCGTGTTACCTGTCGATGGGCCTCGGTACGCTGTTCGGCGGCTGGCGCATCGTGCGCACGATGGGCCAGAAGATCACGAAGCTCAAGCCGGTCGGCGGTTTCTGTGCGGAAAGCGGCGGGGCGATCACGCTGTTCGTCGCGTCGTTCCTCGGCATTCCCGTGTCGACCACGCACACGATCACCGGCGCGATCGTCGGTGTCGGCGCCACGCAGAAGCTGTCGGCCGTGCGCTGGGGTGTCGCCGGCAACATCGTGTGGGCGTGGGTGCTGACGCTGCCGGCGGCCGCGCTGTTCGCGGCCGGCGGGTGGTGGCTCGGGCACCAGATCTTCTGATCGCCGACGCCGCCTGATCGACGCGAAATGCGCCGCGAGCCGAAAGGCCGCGGCGCATTTTCTTTTGGGGGGGGCGGAAGGTTGCGGCGAAGCGGCAGCGGATACCGTCGACGTCACCGTCGCCCGGCAAGCAACAATCGATCAGTAACTGCCGGTCGCAAACCGTGCTATCGGATCGTCCGCCGTACTCGTGCGCGGGCTGACGGGTGCAGATTGCGTCGACGCACGCAATACCTGCACGGGCGCGGGCTCGATACTGCGTGCCGGCGTCGACGCGGTGGCGGGCGGCGGCTCTGCATCGAAGGCGGCAGCCTGGGCGGCCGTCAGCGCGGTCGTCGGAATCTGCGTGCCGACCTCCGCCGACGCGGCCGGTCCTGCATTGGCCGCCATCGCGGTTGCGCCGTCATTCACCGACGTGGCTTGCTGCTGGGCCGCCTGCATCCTCGGTGGCGGCGGTTCATACGGATCGGCGGCCGGTGCTGCCGGTGCAGCTGCGGCGGCCGTCACGACCGGCGTGCTCGGGATGGCCGGTGCCTGTGTCTGCGTTGCTCTTGCTTGCGACGACGCATACGCGGGCTGCCGCTGTGCGACGGCAGCCGTCACGACCACCGGAGCGGCCGCGACCACCGGCGGATTACGCGGCTCGTCACGCTTGGCCTCGTAAGTCGGCGCATCGAACGGCGTCGGGGCCGAGCGCGGCGGCGCGACGCGGCGAATGCCGTCGAATCGCTTGGCCCAGTACGGGTTCGTCAGGTAGTCGAGCCGTACGGTGCCGCCCGTCGACGGCGCGTTGACGAAGCGCAGCTTGCCGACATAGATGCCGACGTGCGAATGCGGCCGTCCGGTCGTATTGAAGAAAATCAGGTCGCCCGGCGCGATCTCGTCGGGTTCGACCGATACGCCGCGGCCGCTCATGTCGGCAGTCGTGCGCGGCAGGTTCACGTCGGCCGCGCGGCCGATCACGTAGCGCACGAGCCCGCTGCAGTCGAAGCCGCTCGTCGGCGTGTTGCCGCCCCAGCGATACGGGACGCCGACGAGGCTCATCGCCTGGATCGAGATTTCTTCCTGGCCGACGCTGTGGTCGACGAATTTCGGGAAATTGGCGGGCGCGGGGAATGCGCGCGGCGTCGTGATCTTCATCCCCGAAGCGGAACGCGATGCCGACTGCGGCGGCACGCTGGAACAGGCCGCAAGCAGGGAGACGACGGCGACGGGAACCCAGATTCGAAGCATGGCAAGGCGGGCGAGCGCGGCGCGCTCGCGAATCGTATGACAACAGATAGGCCCGATGGTAGACGCTCCAGCGGGGCTTAGGCAACCATTCTTGAGAATTTACTTGAAGTTTCGCGCGTAAACTGCGTTGTTGCGTGACGGGGCATTACCTTCGTTTTCGACCCCAAATAAAAACGGCGCTCCGGAAACGGAGCGCCGTGTGGCGTCGAAAGCCGGCCGGTCGGCCGGCGTGCGCGTTACAGAATGTCCGACGCGTAGTCGGCGAGCCGCGAGCGTTCGCCGCGTGCGAGGGTCACGTGGCCGCTGTGGCCCCAGCCCTTGAAGCGGTCGACGACGTAGGTCAGGCCCGAGCTGCCTTCGGTCAGGTAAGGCGTGTCGATCTGCGCGATGTTGCCGAGGCACACGATCTTCGTGCCGGGGCCCGCGCGCGTGACGAGCGTCTTCATCTGCTTCGGCGTCAGGTTCTGCGCCTCGTCGATGATCAGATACTTGTCGACGAACGTGCGGCCGCGCATGAAGTTCATGCTCTTCACCTTCAGGCGCGAGCGGATCAACTCCTGCGTCGCGGCACGGCCCCATTCGCCGGCCGCGTCGTCGGTCTTCTGCAGCACTTCGAGGTTGTCGTCGAATGCACCCATCCACGGCTGCATCTTCTCTTCCTCGGTGCCGGGCAGGAAACCGATGTCCTCGCCGACGGGCACGGTCGCGCGCGTCACGATGATCTCGTTGTAGCGCTTGTCGTCGAGCACCTGCGCGAGGCCGGCCGCGAGCGCGACGAGCGTCTTGCCGGTGCCGGCCTGACCGAGCAGCGTGACGAAGTCGATCTCGGGGTTCATCAGCAGGTTCAGCGCGAAGTTCTGCTCGCGGTTGCGCGCGGTGATGCCCCACACGTTGTTCTTGTGGTGGCTGTAGTCGCGCAGCGTCTGCAGCAGCGCCGTCTTGCCGTTCAGCTCGCGGACGATCGCGTGGAACGTCGGCTCGCCGTTCTGCGGCTCGAGATAGACGAACTCGTTGACGAGCATCGACGCGACGAGCGGGCCGGTCACGCGGTAGTACGTGGTGCCCGTCTTCGTGTCCTGCCAGCTCTCCATGCCCTTCGCATGCTTGGTCCAGAAGTCCTGCGGCAGTTCGCGCACGCCGTTGTACAGGAGATCCGAATCCTCGAGGACCTGGTCGTTGAAGTAGTCTTCCGCGGGCAGGCCGAGCGCGTGCGCCTTGATCCGCATGTTGATGTCTTTCGACACCAGCACGACCTGGCGGTCGGGCCGGTCGCGCTGCAGCGCGCGCACGACGCCGAGGATCTGGTTGTCGGCCTTGCCTGCGGGCAAGCCTTCGACCGGCGCGATGTCGGCGAGCTTCGTCTGGAAGTACAGGCGGCCGACCGCCTCGCGGCTGCCGAGGCGCGACAGCGGGATGCCGTCCGAGATCGGGCCGCCGTCGGCGACCAGCGCGTCGAGCGTGCGGCTGACCTGACGGGCGTTACGCGCGACTTCGGACATCCCCTTCTTGTGGTTGTCGAGTTCCTCGAGCGTCATCATCGGCAGATAGACGTCGTGTTCCTCGAAGCGGAAGAGGCTGCTCGGGTCGTGCATCAGCACGTTGGTGTCGAGCACGAACAGTTTCTGCTGTTCGACTTCGGCGGGCTTGCGGCTGCGCGACTTCGTCGCGGCGCCGGCATCGCGCGCGGGCGCGGCGGCCGGTTTCCCGGTGGCCGGCTTGTCGTTGCGTGCAACGACCGGTGCCGCGGGGGCCGCAGGCGCCTGCAGCGGCTGCAACAGCGCGGCCGTCTGTCGGGTCTTGCGGCCTCGCGCGGGCGCGCTCGCGGCATCGGGCGCCGAAGACGCGACGGCACGCAGCGGCGCGGCCGTGTTCGCGGCTTCGATCATCGGTTGGGCCACGCTGGCCGGACCATAGTCACCGGCTGTGGATGCGTCCCCTTCGGCGGATTTCTTCGCGGCTTTCGCGGGCCGCGCTTTCGCCTTGTATTCGTCGGGCGGCAGCAGGCTGCCGAGCTTGCTGGGGGGAGTAGGCAAAGGCATGGTGTCCCTCGGGAGGAATCGTGTCGCATGGCGTGCGCCGCTGATCGCATCCTGCGTGACGTAGACGCATGCAGTTTGCGCGCGGTGGCGCACAGGAATTTCGTCTAGCCGGTTCGCCTAAGTGTCGATCAGCTCCTCGATGCGGTAAGGGCCGGACCGGGGAGGGCCGGCGCGCGTTCCATAAAAAAAGCCGCTGCCCCGTCGACAGGGACATGCGGCTCGGCTGATGCCGTCGTGCGCGTCAGGTGCCGGGAAGCATTGCAACGGGCACGGGCGCAGCTACGAGAAATATGGGGCGAACTGGCATTCATTGCGGCCCAATATAACGCGCCTCAAAGCGCTTGTACAGCCTTTAGCACGTCGTCCACGTGACCCGGTACCTTGATGCCGCGCCATGCCTGGCGAAGCACGCCGTCGGCGTCGAGCAGGAACGTCGATCGCTCGATTCCGCGCACTTCCTTGCCATACATTTTCTTCATCTTGATGACATCGAACAGCGCGCACAGTGCTTCGTCGGCATCGGAAATCAGCGGGAACGGCAGTTCGAGCTTGGCCTTGAAATTGTCGTGCGAGCGCAGGCTGTCGCGCGACACGCCGATGACTTCCGCACCGGCCTTCTTGAACTTCGGATAGAGATCGCGGAACTGCAGCCCTTCGGTCGTGCAGCCCGGCGTGTTGTCCTTCGGATAGAAGTACAGCACGAGCTTCTTGCCCTTCAGGTCGGACAGCGAAACGTCGCCGCCCGTGGCCGGTGCGGTGAAATCGGGAACTTGACGGTCAACTTCGACAGACACGTGTTTCTCCTGTTGTTATGGAAGGGCGCCGCCGCGGCGGCGCGGTTCGGCGGGGCGTCGCGGCAGCGCGCCGCAAGGGCGGAGCGGCGACGCCGGCTCGCGCGCGAACTCAGTCGGGCTGGACGATCAGTTCGCCGGAGCGGCCGGGGATTTCGCCCCACGTGACAGGGTACGATGGCAGCGAGTCGCGGTCCAGCGTCGCGTGGTAGTCGCCCATCGTCGCGAACGTGTGGCCTTGCGCGCGCCAGCCGGCGAGCAGTTGCTCGAACACGGGCGCGAGCTTCTGGCCTTCCAGCTCCGCATGCAGCGTGAACACCTGGTCGTGCGGATTGGTTGCGGTGAACGCGAGGATGTGCGCGGCGACGTTGTGCGTGTCGACGCCGTCGATGCCGAGTACTTCGTCGAGCGTCGGCAGCGTGGTCGGCATTTGCACATGCGACAGCGTGCGGCCGCCGACGACGGGCAGGTACGGCGAGTGGCCGCGGCCGTCGGATGCGTAGCGCATCCCCCACGCGTCGATCTGCTCGAACGCGGCATCGTTCATCTGCCAGCCGGCCGCGCCGTGCGTGACGGGCGGCGCGCCGAAGATCTCGATGAAGCGCGCGTGACTCTTCTGCATTTCACGCGCGGTCCAGTCGCGGTCGCGTACGCGCACGTTGTCTTGCCAATACACGTGATCCCACGTGTGGATCCCGCATTCGAAGCCGGCCTCGTGAATCGCGCGCATGTCGGCGATCGCGCGGCGGCCGATGTCGGGACCGGGCAGCAGCACGCCGTACATCAGCTGCTTCACGCCGTAGTGTTCGACCACCGACGTGCGCGACACCTTCTTCAGGAAGCCCGGGCGGAACACGCGCCGCAGTGCCCAGCCGGTGTGATCCGGGCCGAGGCTGAAGAGGAAGGTCGCGCGCGCATTGAAGCGATCGAAGATGCGCGCGAGGTTCGGCACGCCTTCGCGCGTGCCGCGCAGCGTGTCGACGTCGATCTTGAGGACGATACGAGCCAAGCGAACGTCCCGGTCAGCCTTGCTGTTCGACGAGCGCGCGCGCGTCGGCGACGTGGCCGCGATACGCTTCGAAGATGTTGCGCAGCGCGTCGTCGAACGTCGCCTGCGGCGCCCAGCCGAGCTCCTGCATCGTATTGTCGATCTTCGGCACGCGGTTCTGCACGTCCTGGTAGCCGTTGCCGTAGTAGGCGCCGGACGTCGTTTCGACGAGCTTCACCTGCTTGGCCGAATCGGCGTACTCGGGGAATTCTGCGGCCAGTTCGAGCATCTTGTGCGCAAGCTCGCGAACCGAGAAGTTGTTCTTCGGATTCCCGATGTTGTAGATCTTGCCCGACGCGACGCCGCCCTTGTTCTCGATGATCTTCATCAGCGCGCTGATGCCGTCGCCGATATCGGTGAACGCGCGCTTCTGCGAACCGCCGTCGACGAGGCTGATGTTCTCGCCGCGCACGATGTGGCCGAGGAACTGCGTGACCACGCGCGAGCTGCCTTCCTTCGGCGTGTAGATCGAGTCGAGGCCCGGGCCGATCCAGTTGAACGGACGGAACAGCGTGAAGTTCAGGCCTTCCATCCCGTAACCCCAGATCACGCGGTCCATCAGCTGCTTCGAGCACGCGTAGATCCAGCGCGGCTTGTTGATCGGGCCGTAGGTGAGCGCCGACGCGTCCGGGTCGAACTGCTCGTCCGAGCACATGCCGTAGACCTCGGAGGTCGACGGGAACACCAGGTGCTTGCCGTACTTGACGGCCGAGCGCACGATCGGCAGGTTTGCCTCGAAGTCGAGCTCGAACACGCGCAGCGGCTGCTGGACGTAGGTGGCCGGCGTAGCGATCGCGACGAGCGGCAGGATCACGTCGCACTTCTTCACGTGATACTCGACCCACTCCTTGTTGATCGTGATGTCGCCTTCGAAGAAATGCATCCGCTCGTGGTTGACGAGGTCGCCCAGCCGGTCGGTCTGCATGTCCATGCCGAACACTTCCCAATCGGTGGTTTCAAGAATGCGTTTCGACAGGTGATGGCCGATGAAGCCGTTCACACCCAGGATCAGGACTTTTTTTGCTTTCATGAATGACGGGAAGAATGAATGAACTGCGCGAATTCCGCGGGCGTCACGACGGTTTCGCTGCCGTCGCGCTGCTGCCGGAGTTCGAGAATGGATAGGGCGCGGCTGTCGCCGCAGACGCCGAATAGCGCATTATCGCTTACGTGCAGGCCGGGCGGCAAATCCGCCGCGGCGGCCGCTGCCGCGCTGCCGGGCGCCGCGAGGCGCGCCCGCGCGATCACGAAGCGCGCGCCGTCGACGTCCGTGAATGCGCCCGGATACGGGGGCGCGACCGCGCGCACCAGGTTGTAGACCTGCGCGGCCGGCTTCGACCAGTCGACGCGGCCGTCCTCGGGCTTGCGCCCGCCGTAGTAGCTGCCGGTCGCGAGATCGTTCGGCAGGTGCGGCGCCTCGCCCGCGAGCAGCGCGGGCAGCACGCGCCACAGCGTCTGCTCGGCAGCCACCGTGACTTTGTCGAACACCTGCGCAGCCGTGTCGTCCGGCAGGATCGGCACCGCGGTCTGGGCGATGATCGCGCCCGCGTCGGGCTTGGCGGCCATCTCGTGCAGCGTCGCGCCGGTCTCGGTCTCGCCGTTCAGCACGGCCCAGTTGGTCGGTACCCGACCCCGGTATTTCGGCAGCAGCGAACCGTGCATGTTGTACGCGCCGCGCGGCGCGATCGCGAGCAGGTCCACCGGCAGCATGTGGCGGTAGTAGAACGAGAAGATGAAATCGGGCTGCGCGTCGGACACCGCGCGGCGCAGCGCCGGATCGGCGGGATCGGCCGGCGTGAGCACCGAAATGCCGTGCTCGGCCGCGACGGATGCGACGCTGCCGAACCAGATGTTCTCGTTCGGATTGTCCTCGTGCGTGACGACCAGCGCGACGTCGACGCCGCGTGCGAGCAGCACCTGCAGGCACCGCACGCCGACGTTGTGATACGCGAAGACGACCGCGCGCGGCTTCATTGCGCGGCTCCCGGGCGGTTCGCGGCGGCCGGCACCGGCGGCACGCCGTCGTGCTGCTCGAGCACGGCCTGGATCAGGTAGCGGGGACGCGCGCGCACCTGCTGGTAGATGCGGCCGACGTATTCGCCGAGCAGGCCGAGCGCGAAGATGATCACGCCGAGCAGGAAGAACGTGATCGCGAACAGCGTGAACACGCCTTGCACTTCCGCGCCGACGATGAAGCGGCGCACGAGCAGCAGCACGAACAGCGCGGCGGAGCCGAGCGACAGGATCACGCCGATGAACGACAGCCACTGCAGCGGCACGACCGAGAAGCCCGTCACGAGGTCGAAGTTCAACCGGATCAGGCTGTACAGCGAATATTTCGATTCGCCCGCGAAGCGTTCCTCGTGCGCGACCTCGATTTCGGTCGGCCTCTGCGCGAACGTGTACGCGAGCGCGGGGATGAATGTGTTGACTTCACCGCACACGTTGATCGTGTCGATGATGCGGCGGCTGTACGCGCGCAGCATGCAGCCCTGGTCGGTCATCTTGATGCGCGTGATGCGCTCGCGCAGCCGGTTCATCATCTGCGACGCCTTGCGCCGCCACAGGCTGTCCTGGCGCTGCTTGCGGATCGAGCCGACGTAGTCGTAGCCCTCGCGCATCTTCGCGATCAGCTTGCCGATTTCCTCGGGCGGGTTCTGCAGGTCGGCGTCGAGCGTGATGACGATCTCGCCGCGCGACTGCGCGAAGCCCGCGAGGATCGCCATGTGCTGGCCGTAGTTGCCGTTGAGCAGCACGATGCGCGTCGTGTCGGGCCGTACGTGGAACTGATCGGCGAGCATCGCGGCCGAGCGGTCGCGGCTGCCGTCGTTGATCAGGATCACTTCGTACGACGTGTCGAGTGCGTCGAGCGCCGGATACAGCCGCGCGAACAGCGCGGCGAGGCCGTCTTCCTCGTTGTACACGGGGATGATGACCGACACTTCCGGCCGGCCGGCGTCCAGATGCGCGGCGCCCGGATGCCCGGCGCGTGCTTCAAGGTGACTCATGTACGCTTATTTTCCGTATTGTTCGCAAATCTGATTGACGGCGTCGACCACGCGACGCACGTCGCCTTCCGTCATCTGCGTAAACAGCGGCAGCGTGACGGTCGACGCGCCGTACCGTTCGGCGTGGGGGAACATGCCCTCCTTGAAGCCGCGCGCACGATACAGCGTGAAAAGATGGATCGCCGGGTAGTGGATGCCGGTGCCGATGCCGCGTTCCTTCATTTGCGCCATGAATTCGGCGCGCGTGATCGTCAGCCGCTCGAGCGGCAGCGTGACCAGGAACATGTGCCAGTTGCCGTTCTCGAATTCGGCGACCGGCAGGCCGAGGCCCAGCTTCACGGCCGCGCCGCCGTCGAACGCGGCGAAATACGCACGGGCGAGCGCGCGGCGCTGCGCGGTGAAGCGCTCGATGTGCGGCAACTGGCCGAGGCCGACGCGCGCGGCGACGTCGGTCAGGTTGTACTTGCCGCCGAGCACGTCGCAGTCCATCCCGTCGAAGCCGGTGCGCGTGATGCCCTGCAGCCGATACTTCTGCGCGAGCGCCGCTTCGTCCTCGTTGTTCAGCACGAGCGCGCCGCCTTCGATCGTCGTCAGGTTCTTGTTCGCGTGGAAGCTGAACGACACGATGTCGCCGATCGCGCCGATGCGCTTGCCGTTCCACGTCGAGCCGAACGCCTGCGCGGCATCCTCGATCACGCGCAGCTTGTGCGCGCGGGCGATCGCGTACAGGCGGTCCATGTCGACCGGCAGGCCGGACAGGAACACGGGGATGATCGCCTTGGTGCGCGGCGTGATCGCCTGCTCGAGCTTGTCGAGGTCGATGTTGCGCGTGACGGGGTCGATGTCCGCGAACACGGGCGTCGCGCCCGTCTCGATGATCACGTTGCTGGTCGAGACCCACGACGCCGGCGTCGTGATCACCTCGTCGCCGGGGCCGACGCCGGCGATGCGCAGGCCGATCTCGAGCGTGCAGGTGCCCGAATTGAAGGCGCGAACCGGACGGCCGCCGCAGTACTCGGACAGCGCGGCCTCGAATTTCTGGCACTGCGGGCCGGTGGTGATCCAGCCCGAGCGCAACACGTCGACGACGCCCTGGATGGTTTCCTCATCGATCTCGGGGCGGGTGAACGGCAGAAACGGAGCGGTAGTCTGGCTCATGAACGCGTTGGGCCTGTAATGGCGTGTAATAAAAGGGTCGGGCGATCCGCCCGAAACCGGCATTAAACACCGGTTGGCGGATTCGTACCGTGATTTTTTGTAGGCGGACGCTTAACGGCGCGGGCCGCGCTCAGCTGCGCGCCAGCACGAGCACACCGATCAGGATGATGCCGATGCCGACGAGCTTCTGGACCGACAGCACCTCGCCGAACAGGTACCACGCCGCGAACGCGTTGACGACGTAGCCGAGCGACAGCATCGGATACGCGATCGACACGTCGACCCGCGACAACCCGACGATCCACACCACGACGCTCAGTACATAGCAGCCGAGGCCGCCGATGATCGGCAGCTGGGTCGCGATCT
This sequence comes from Burkholderia sp. E168m15, assembly GCF_016586105.1. Taxonomy (NCBI): domain Bacteria; kingdom Pseudomonadati; phylum Pseudomonadota; class Betaproteobacteria; order Burkholderiales; family Burkholderiaceae; genus Burkholderia; species Burkholderia sp. E168m15. Next base: position 34,707 of record NZ_BCPO01000057.1, on the reverse strand, counting down.
TCAGGCCGACCGGGAGGATGTTCGCACGGCTGAATTCGAAGTGTCCAACGGCGTTGACGCCGGCTTTCAGCAGAAGTTGCGCACAGGCGTTGAGCATCACGCCGGTGACGATGCAGACGAACGAAACGGGGTTCATGCGGGGGACGTCCTTACGATTGCGGTTTCTCGACGATCACGCGGCGGTTGTCGCGCGCGATCACGCGCATCGGCACGCCTTCCTTGACCAGCGCGTCGTACTGGCCGGGCGGCATGATCGCGAGCGCATGGGTGTCCTGCTTCCAGCGCGTGATCCATTCGCCGACGGTCGGGACCCACTTGTTCGGCTCGACCGAGATCCCGAACGCGAGCTCGTCCTGGCGCTGGACCATGATCGTCGTGTGGCCCATGTAGAACGGGAACGTGTGATCGAGCATTTCGATCGAGTAGAACGGCGTATCGGGCGGCAGCTTCGCCAGCTCGGCGCGCACGGCCGGTGCGAGCAGCGCGCCCGAGCTGTAGCGGCCGAACTCGTCGTGTCCGGTACCGCCGATCGTGCCGAACGCGAGCCACGCGGCGCCGAACGCCGCGAGCGCGGCGGCCACGCCCGCGCGGCGGTTCAGCCAGGCGGCCGCGAGCGTCAGCGCGGCCGAGACCGCGAGGCCGGCGTACAGCCACATCTGGAACGCCCGGTACAACGCGTTCGGCGTGCGGGCGTCGCCCTGGTACGCGAGGAAGATGATCCCGAACGCCGCGGCGACGAAGAACACGAGGTAGCCGAGCAGGTGGCGGCGGAAGCGCTCGGCCGTCATCAGCGGCAGGTAAGCGCCGATGATCAGCGCGAGCGCCGGCGCGACCGGCAGCACGTACGAGATCAGCTTCGAATGCGACGCGCTGAAAAACAGGAAGATGAACGCGCTCCAGATCAGCAGCACGAGCATCGGCGAGAAGCCGTTCGGCTGGCGCGGCATGCGCAGCGCATGGCGGATGCTCTGCCACGCGACCGACAGCCACGGCAGGAAGCCGACCAGCAGCACGGGCACGAAGTAGTACAGCGGGCCCGGGCGGTTCTGTTCCGGGGTCAGGTACCGGCGGAACTGCTGGACGACGAAGAAGAAGTTGAAGAACTCGGGGTTGCGCTGCTGGACCAGTACGAACCACGGCGTGACGATCGCGAAGAAGATCACGAGGCCGCTGACGAGATACAGGCGCTTCCACAGCGCCCAGTCGCGCGCGATCAGCGTATACAGCACGAGCACGGCGCCGGGCAGGATCAGCCCGACGAGGCCCTTGGACAGCACCGCGAACGCCATCGCGGCCCAGCACGCCCACATCCAGCCGCGTACCGCCGCCGGGCGCAGCCCGGGCCGCTGCGCGAGCAGCAGCGAGCAGAGCGACAGCGCCATCCAGAACGCGAGCCCCATGTCGAGCGCGTTGAAGTGGCCCATCAGGTTCCAGTACGGCGCGCTGGCGAGCACGACGGCCGCGAGGAAGCCCGACAGCGGGTTGAACAGGCGCGCGCCGGTGTAGCCGACGAGCAGCACGCCGGCGAAGCTCGCGACGGCCGTGTAGAGGCGCGCCTGCCATTCGCCGATACCGAACCACGCGAACGTCAGCGCGTTCAGCCAGGTCTGCAGCGGCGGCTTCTCGAAGTACTTGTAACCGTTGTAGCGCGGCGTGATCCAGTCGCCGGTGACGAACATCTCGCGCGCCATTTCCGCGTAGCGGCCTTCGTCGCTCGGGATCAGGTGGCGCAGCCCGAGTGGCGCGAACCAGACGATCGCGAGCGCGACGAGCAGGAGGACGAGCGTGATGCGATTGAGCGGTAGCCTCGACGGCGTATCGTTCATGGGTTTTCAGCCTGTTGGTTGTTGTGACGGGGCCGCCGGCGGGCAGCGCCGGGGCGGGCGGCCTGGCCGGGCCGATCGGGGGATCGACCCGCTGCGCCGGCCCGAGTTTTACCGCATCGGGGATTAACGTTCAATTAAGAGCGCGGCGGCGACTTTGCGGCCCTCGGCCATCAGGATGTTGTAGGTGCGGCAGGCGGCCTGGAAATCCATCGTCTCGACGCCGATCCGCTTCGCGGTGAGCGCCGCGACGAGGCGCGGGTGCGGAAAGCGCAGCCGCGCGCCGCTGCCGAAGATCACGAGTTCGGGCGTCGGGTCGAGCAGCATCGCGAAATGCTCGGGCGCGAGCGCGTCGAACGACGACACGGGCCAGGCCTGGACCGGCGCGCCGGGCAGCACGATGACGCTCGTTTCATGGCGTTCGAGATTGACGTCGACATAATCGGGGCCGTAGCCGGTGACGGTGTTGAGCGCGCCGCTCGTGTCCTGGTGCAGTTTCAAATCGGTATTCCGCGGTTCCGTAGGGGAATGGATGGGCCGGGCCGCAGGGGCCCCGCTGGCCGGTTTCGCGCGCCGGGGCACGCGCGGACGCCCGACGGCGCGGGCCCGGCGCGGCTATGGTGCATTGCGAAAGTCGGCCAAAATCCGCTAAATTATAACTTTTTGGTCGCCCCCGGGCGCCACTTGCGTCGTGCGTCGCCACAAGCCGCGTCCGACCGCCGCTTTTTCCCAGTCTAGACAGCGCGCACAGACCGGCCGCTTTCCAGTTTTGATCCCGTCCCCCCGGCCGCAAGGCCAACCCAGGAACCGTGTCGTCGTGAAACCGATTCAGAAGTCGAACAAGCTGCTCAACGTCTGCTACGACATCCGTGGCCCGGTGCTCGAGCACGCGAAGCGCCTCGAGGAAGAAGGCCACCGCATCATCAAGCTGAACATCGGCAACCTCGCGCCGTTCGGTTTCGACGCGCCCGACGAGATCATCCAGGACATGATCCGCAACCTGCCGGCGTCGTCCGGCTATTCGGATTCGAAGGGCGTGTTCTCGGCGCGCAAGGCGGTGATGCACTACACGCAGGAAAAGGGCGTCGTCGGCGTCGGCCTCGACGACATCTACATCGGCAACGGCGCGTCCGAGCTGATCGTGATGGCGACCCAGGCGCTGCTGAACGACGGCGACGAAGTGCTGCTGCCCGCGCCCGACTACCCGCTGTGGACGGCGGCCGTGAGCCTGTCGGGCGGCACGCCCGTGCACTACGTGTGCGACGAGCAGAACGCGTGGATGCCCGATCTCGACGACATCCGCAGCAAGATCACGCCGAACACGAAGGCGATCGTCGTGATCAACCCGAACAATCCGACCGGCGCGCTTTATTCCGACGAATTGCTGCTCGAACTGCTCGAGATCGCGCGCGAGCACGGGCTGATCGTGTTCGCCGACGAGGTCTACGACAAGATCGTCTACGACGGCCTCGAGCACACGGCGCTGGGTTCGCTGTCCGAGGACGTGATCACCGTCACGTTCAACAGCCTGTCGAAGAGCTATCGCTCGTGCGGCTATCGTGCGGGCTGGATGGCCGTGTCGGGCCTCGGCGGCGACAACCGCCGGCGCGCGAAGGACTACCTCGAAGGGCTCGGCATCCTGTCGTCGATGCGCCTGTGCGCGAACGTGCCCGGCCAGTTCGCGATCCAGACGGCGCTCGGCGGCTACCAGAGCATCAACGAGCTGATCGTGCCGAACGGGCGCCTGTACAAGCAACGCGAACTCGCGTATGACATGCTGACGTCGATCCCGGGCGTGACCTGCGTGAAGCCGCAGGCCGCGCTGTACATGTTCCCGCGCCTCGACCCGAAGCTCTACCCGATCCAGAACGACCAGCAGTTCATTCTCGACCTGTTGCTCGAGGAGCGCGTGCTGCTCGTACAGGGCACGGGTTTCAACTGGGCGACGCCGGACCACTTCCGCGTGGTCTTCCTGCCGAACCTCGACGACCTGGCCGATTCGATCAACCGGATCGCACGCTTCCTCGACGGCTACCGCAAGCGCCATTCGGTCTGAGCGGGCAGGGCCACACGGAACTCACTACTTCTTACTCATCGATCACACGCAGCATGGAACCGATCAAAGTTGGCCTGTTGGGCTTCGGCACCGTCGGCAGCGGCACCTTCACGGTGTTGCACCGCAACCAGGAAGAAATCAAACGACGCGCGGGGCGCGGCATCGAGGTCGCGCGCATTGCCGTGCGCAACCCCGCCAAGGCGCAGGCCGCGCTCGGCGGCAACGCCGGCACCGCGCAGATCACCGATGATTTCAATGCGGTCGTCGACGATCCGTCGATCGCGATCATCGCCGAGATGATCGGCGGCACGGGCATCGCGCGCGAGCTCGTGCTGCGCGCGATCGCGAACGGCAAGCACGTCGTGACGGCGAACAAGGCGCTGCTCGCGGTGCACGGCACCGAGATCTTCGAAGCCGCGCGCGAGAAGGGCGTGATGGTCGCGTTCGAGGCGGCCGTCGCCGGTGGCATCCCGATCATCAAGGCGCTGCGCGAAGGCCTGACCGCGAACCGCATCCAGTACATCGCCGGCATCATCAACGGCACGACGAACTACATCCTGTCGGAAATGCGCGACCGCGGGCTCGACTTCGCGACCGCGCTGAAGGCCGCGCAGGAGCTCGGCTACGCGGAAGCCGATCCGACCTTCGACATCGAAGGCGTCGACGCCGCGCACAAGGCGACGATCATGAGCGCGATCGCGTTCGGCGTGCCGGTGCAGTTCGACCGCGCGTACGTCGAGGGCATCAGCAAGCTCGACGCGACCGACATCCGCTATGCGGAAGAACTCGGCTACCGGATCAAGCTGCTCGGCATCGCGCGCCGCGCCGCCAACGGCATCGAGCTGCGCGTGCACCCGACGCTGATCCCGGAAAAGCGCCTGCTCGCGAACGTCGAGGGCGCGATGAACGCGGTCGTCGTGCACGGCGATGCAGTCGGCACGACGCTGTACTACGGCAAGGGCGCGGGCGCGGAGCCGACCGCGTCGGCCGTCGTCGCGGATCTGGTCGACGTCACGCGCCTGCACACGGCCGATCCCGAGCATCGCGTGCCGCACCTCGCATTCCAGCCGGACAGCCTGTCGAACACGCCGATTTTGCCGATCGAGGAAGTGACGAGCGGCTACTACCTGCGCCTGCGCGTGGCCGACCAGACCGGCGTGCTCGCCGCGATCACGCGCATCCTCGCCGAATCGGGCATCTCGATCGACGCGCTGCTGCAGAAGGAGTCGGAGCAGATCGACGGCGCGAACGGCGAGACCGACATCATCCTGATCACGCACGAGACGGTCGAGAAAAACGTCAACGCGGCGATCGCGCAGATCGAGAGCCTGGCGACGGTGGTCTCGAAGGTAACGAAGCTGCGCATGGAAGCGCTGAACTGAGGCTGACGACATGAACTACATCTCCACGCGCGGCGCCGGCATCGGCGAGCGCCATACGTTCTCCGACATCCTGCTCGGCGGTCTCGCGAAGGACGGCGGCCTCTACCTGCCGGCCGAGTATCCGAAGGTGTCCGCCGACGAGCTCGCGCGCTGGCGCACGCTGTCGTACGCGGATCTCGCGTTCGAGATCCTGTCGAAGTTCTGCGACGACGTGCCGGCCGACGACCTGCGCGCGATCACGCGCCGTACCTACACGGCTGCCGTGTACAGCAACACGCGCCACGGCGAGAACGCATCCGACATCACGCCGCTGAAGACGCTCGGCACCGAGCACGGCACGGCGCTGTCGCTGCTCGAACTGTCGAACGGCCCGACGCTCGCGTTCAAGGACATGGCGATGCAGTTGCTCGGCAACCTGTTCGAGTACACGCTCGCGAAGCACGGCGAAGCGCTGAACATCCTCGGCGCGACGTCGGGCGACACCGGCAGCGCGGCCGAATACGCGATGCGCGGCAAGGCCGGCGTGCGCGTGTTCATGCTGTCGCCGCACAAGAAGATGAGCGCGTTCCAGACGGCGCAGATGTTCAGCCTGCAGGACCCGAACATCTTCAACCTCGCGGTCGAAGGCGTGTTCGACGACTGCCAGGACATCGTGAAGGCCGTGTCGAACGATCACGCGTTCAAGGCGCAGCAGAAGATCGGCACCGTCAACTCGATCAACTGGGCGCGCGTCGTCGCGCAGGTCGTGTACTACTTCAAGGGCTATTTCGCGGCGACGCGGTCGAACGACGAGCGCGTGTCGTTCACGGTGCCGTCGGGCAACTTCGGCAACGTCTGCGCGGGCCACATCGCGCGGATGATGGGGCTGCCGATCGCGAAGCTGGTGGTCGCGACCAACGAGAACGACGTGCTCGACGAATTCTTCCGCACCGGCGCGTATCGCGTGCGCAGCGCCGAGCACACCTATCACACGAGCAGCCCGAGCATGGACATCTCGAAGGCATCGAACTTCGAGCGCTTCGTGTTCGACCTGCTCGGCCGCGATCCGGCGCGCGTGATGCAACTGTTCCGCGACGTCGAGGAGAAGGGCGGCTTCGATCTCGCGGCGAGCGGCGATTTCGCGCGCGTGGCCGAATTCGGTTTCGTGTCGGGCCGCAGCAGCCACACCGACCGCATCGCGACGATCCGCGACGTGTTCTCGCGCTACGACACGATGATCGATACGCATACGGCCGACGGCGTGAAGGTCGCGCGCGAGCATCTGGAGGCCGGCGTGCCGATGGTCGTGCTCGAGACGGCGCAGCCGATCAAGTTCGGCGAGACGATCCGCGAAGCGCTCGATCGCGAAGCCGAGCGGCCGGCCGCCTTCGACGGGCTCGAGGCGCTGCCGCAGCGCTTCGAGGTCGTGAAGGCCGACGCGCAGCAGGTGAAGGACTTCATCGCCGCCCATACGGGCGCATGACGCACGGCCGGGCCCGCGGGCCCGGCGGCGCAGGACGGCCGGAATGCCGATTCGTCGAACGGATCGGGGTTCCGGCCGTTTCGTTTGGTACTCAGGTTTGGCACGCGGCCATCGTCCGTCGCGCGAAACAAGTGCCAGACCCGTGCGTTCGCGCCGATTACAGTCTTCGCATGTTCGCCATATCGCGCGTCCGCGTGACGGCGTCGCTACAATGACGTATTGATTCCAACGATCCCCGATTCCATCGATGTCGAACCCGAATCCCGCGGCGCCGCGCGCGCCGATGCTGTCGACCGCCGAGGCGCTCGCCGCGCTGCTCGACGCCGCGAAGCCGCTGCCCGGCGCCGAAACCGTCGCCACGCTCGACGCGCTCGGCCGCGTGCTGGCGGCCGACGTGAGCTCGCCGCTCGACGTGCCGCCGATGCATACCAGCGCGATGGACGGCTATGCGGTGCGCGTCGCCGATTTGTTGCACGGCGATCGACGGTTGCCGGTTTCGCAGCGCATCCCGGCCGGCCATCCGGCGCAACCGCTTGCGGCCGGCACGGCCGCGCGGATCTTCACCGGCGCGACGGTGCCGCCCGGCGCCGACGCCGTCGTGATGCAGGAGCAGGCAGCGGCCGACGGCGACGCGGTCGAGATCCTGCACACGCCGAAGGCCGGTGAATGGATCACCGCGCAGGGCGCGGACATCCGCCAGGGTGCGGTGATCCTCCCGGCCGGCACGCGGCTCACGCCGCAGGCGCTGGGTCTCGCCGCGTCGGTCGGCTGCGCGCGGTTGTCGGTCGCGCGGCGGATTCGCGTGGCGGTGTTCTTCACCGGCGACGAACTGACGATGCCGGGCGAGCCGCTGAAGCCCGGCGCGATCTACAACTCGAACCGCTTCACGCTGCGCGGGCTGCTCGAGCGGCTCGGCTGCCACGTGACCGACTACGGGATCGTGCCAGACTCGCTGGCCGCGACGCGCGACACGCTGCGCGCGGCCGCCCGCGATCACGACGTGATCCTGACGAGCGGCGGCGTGTCGGTCGGCGACGAGGATCACGTGAAGCCGGCCGTCGAGGCCGAAGGGCGGCTCGCGCTGTGGCAGATCGCGATGAAGCCCGGCAAGCCGCTCGCGTACGGCGCGGTGCGGCGCGGCGACGAGCGCGCCGATGCGCACTTCATCGGGCTGCCCGGCAACCCCGTCTCGAGCTTCGTCACGTTCCTGCTGTTCGTGCGGCCGTTCCTGCTGCGCCTGTCCGGCGTGCGCGACGTCGCGCCGCGCGCGTTGTCGCTGCGTGCCGATTTTTCGCAGAGCAAGGGCGACCGGCGCAACGAATTCCTGCGTGCGCGCGTCAACGCAGCCGGCGGTCTCGACCTGTTCCCGAACCAGAGCTCGGCCGTGCTGACGTCGACGGTCTGGGGCGACGGCCTGATCGACAATCCGCCGCAGCATGTGATCAGCGCAGGCGAGACCGTGCGTTTCATCCCGTTTTCCGAATTGCTGTCGTAACGCGACGGCTTCCCGAACCATGAAGATTCAACTGAAATTTTTTGCAAGCGTGCGCGAGGCGCTGGGCGTGGCCGATGAAGAAGCCAACGTGCCGGACAGCGTGACGACCGTCGGCGACGTGCGCGCATGGCTGCGCGTGCGCGGTGGCGCGTGGGCCGATACGCTCGCCGAAGGGCGCGCGTTGCGCATGGCGTGCAACCACGAGATGACCGATCCCGACACGCGGCTCACCGAGGGCTGCGAGGTCGCGTTCTTCCCGCCGGTGACGGGTGGTTGAGGCGGCTGTCATGGCGACGATACGAGTCCAGACCGACGATTTCGACCTGAATGCCGAAGTGGCGGCATTGCGTGCGCGCAACCCGAAGATCGGTGCGCTCGCGTGCTTCGTCGGCACGGTGCGCGACCTGAACGAAGGCGATGCGGTCGCCGCGATGGAGCTCGAGCACTATCCCGGCATGACCGAGAAGGCGCTCGAGCGGATCGCGGCCGAGGCCGGCCGGCGCTGGCCGGGCATCGACGTCGCGATCGTGCATCGCGTCGGCAGGCTGCTGCCGCTCGACCAGATCGTGATGGTCGCGACGGTCGCGTCGCACCGCGGCGATGCATTCGCGTCGTGCGAATTCGTGATGGACTATCTGAAGACCGAAGCGCCGTTCTGGAAGAAGGAAACGACGCCGGACGGCGAGCGCTGGGTCGATGCGCGCAGTACCGACGACGCCGCGCTCGCGCGCTGGGGCGTCGAGTCGGGCAACACGCCGCGCTGAGCTGAGCGCGGCGCGCGGGCGGTGCGGCGATGTGTCGCATGCGCGCCGGTGTCGCACACGACGGGCGTTACGCGTCCGGGTCGATGCCGCGCCCGATGATCTTCGTCGGAAACGGCTCGCCGCGGGCGCGCGACGGCAACGCGTGCGGATCGTCGCCCGCGTCGCGGCGGCGCGGCGCGATCGCGTCGAGCAGCGCCTGCTGCTCGGGCGGAATCCGGTAGTCCCAACCGAACCGGCTCAACTGCAGGCTCTGCGCGATCCGCAGCGCGGGCTCCATGAAGCGGATCGCCGCGGGCGGCGCGTAGCGCGCTTCGACCGTTTTCAGGAACAGCGACAGCCAGCGGCTGAAATGGGCCGGCTCGACCCCGTCGAGCGGCTGGTGCGCCTGTTGCACGTTGCCGCGATAGCCCTTGGTGCCGAGCACGAGGCTCGACCAGAACGTCACCATCTTCGGCAAATGATCGTCCCAGCGGCCGGCGAGCTTCGCGTCGAACACCGGCCCGAGCAGCGGATCGGCGCGCACGCGGTCGTAGAACGCGTAGACGAGATCGCGGATATTGTCTTCGGTCGGCTCGGCGTCGCGGGGGCGGGCCGATGCGGGCAGGGCAGTCATGACAAAAAGGGCCGGTAGATCGGAGCAGCGGCGGGACAGCAGCGGGGCGGGCGGCGCGGGTGACGAGCAGGACGCCGGCCGGATTTTGACGCAAAATAGCGTCCAACAACCCCTGGAAAACGTGTGGATGTCACGCATCTTATTGCGCGCCCGCGATCCCGGCAACCCGGGGCCGCGCAACGGCGCCATCGATCGGCCCGGTTCACATAATCGGGATACGATCGATATTTTCCGTATTCGCTCATGAGACTCACCGACTACACCGACTATTCGCTGCGCGTGATGCTGTACCTGGCGGTGCGCGGCGAAGGGCTCGCGACGATCCAGGAGATCTCGGACGCCTACGGCATCTCGAAGAACCATCTGATGAAAGTCGTCCAGCAGCTCGGCGAGCTGGGCTGGGTCGACACCGTGCGCGGCCGCAACGGCGGGCTGCGGCTGTTCGCCGATTCGCTGCAACTGACGGTCGGCGAGGTCGTGCGGGCCACCGAAAACGACTTCGCGCTGGTCGGCTGCTTTTCGGCCGACGGCGTCGAGTCGCGCGGCTGCGTGATCGAGCCGCAGTGCCGGTTGAAGGGCGTGCTGGCGGCCGCGCGCGATGCCTTCTTCGCGGAGCTCGATCGTCATACGCTCGGCGAACTGGCCGAGCCTGCATCGCCGCTCGCGTCGCTGCTCGGCATCCGTCCGGCCGTGCTCGTGCGTGCCGCGCCGGTGCAGGACGAAGCGCAGGCAGCCGAGCCGGCGTCCAAGACCCACTGACACGCGGGCGTCCCGCGCGCCCATCCCGTCGCGCCCTCCGGACCGTTTTCAGGCGATCCGGCAATTTTTGCGCTGAATCAACCCGAATTTCGCTTGAAAGCCGCATAACCATCCTCATCTTGGTGTTAATCGAAAATTGGAGGTCTCGACTAAATGAGAATCGACAAGCTCACCACCAAGTTCCAGGAAGCACTCGCGGACGCGCAAAGCCTCGCGGCAGGCCGCGACAATCAATACATCGAACCCGTTCACGTGCTCGCGGCACTGGTCGCGCAGCAGGACGGCTCTGCCCGCTCGCTGATGTCGCGCGCGGGCGTTCACGTGCAGGCGCTGCAAGGCGCGCTGAACGAAGCCATTTCGCGCCTGCCGCAAGTGACGGGCACGGGCGGCGACATCCAGATCGGCCGTGAACTCGCCGGGCTGCTGAACCAGGCCGACAAGGAAGCGCAGAAGCTCAACGACACGTTCATCGCGAGCGAGATGTTCCTGCTCGCCGTGTCCGACGACAAGGGCGACGCCGGCAAGCTCGCGCGCCAGCACGGCCTCACGCGCAAGTCGCTCGAAGCCGCGATCGCCGCGGTGCGCGGCGGCTCGCAGGTGCACAGCCAGGATGCGGAAAGCCAGCGCGAGGCGCTGAAGAAATACACGGTCGACCTGACCGAGCGCGCCCGCGCGGGCAAGCTCGATCCGGTGATCGGCCGCGACGACGAAATCCGTCGCTCGATCCAGATCCTGCAGCGCCGCACCAAGAACAACCCGGTGCTGATCGGCGAGCCGGGCGTCGGCAAGACCGCGATCGTCGAAGGGCTCGCGCAGCGGATCGTCAACGGCGAAGTGCCCGAGACGCTGAAGGGCAAGCGCGTGCTGTCGCTCGACATGGCCGCGCTGCTCGCCGGCGCGAAGTATCGCGGCGAGTTCGAGGAGCGCCTGAAGGCGGTGCTCAACGACATCGCGAAGGACGAAGGCCAGACGATCGTCTTCATCGACGAAATCCACACGATGGTCGGCGCGGGCAAGGCCGAAGGCGCGATGGATGCAGGCAACATGCTGAAGCCGGCGCTGTCGCGCGGCGAACTGCACTGCATCGGCGCGACCACGCTCGACGAATACCGCAAGTACATCGAGAAGGACGCCGCGCTCGAACGGCGCTTCCAGAAGGTGCTCGTCGACGAGCCGAGCGTCGAGGCGACGATCGCGATCCTGCGCGGGCTGCAGGAGAAGTACGAACTGCACCACGGTGTCGACATCACCGACCCGGCGATCGTCGCCGCGGCCGAGCTGTCGCATCGCTACATCACCGACCGCTTCTTGCCCGACAAGGCCATCGACCTGATCGACGAAGCCGCTTCGAAGATCAAGATGGAAATCGATTCGAAGCCCGAAGAGATGGACAAGCTCGACCGTCGTCTGATCCAGCTGAAGATCGAGCGCGAAGCCGTGAAGAAGGAGCAGGACGAAGCGTCGCAGAAGCGCCTGCAGCTGATCGAGGAAGAGATCGACCGCCTCGGCCGCGAATATGCGGACCTGGAAGAGATCTGGACCGCCGAGAAGGCCGCGGTGCAGGGCAGCGCGCAGCTCAAGGAAGAGATCGAGAAGGTGCGGGCGGATATCGCGCGCCTGCAGCGTGAAGGCAAGCTCGAGAAGGTCGCCGAGCTGCAGTACGGCAAGCTGCCGCAGCTCGAGGCCCAGCTGAAGCAGGTCACGCAGGCCGAAGAGCAGGAGCAGCACAACCCGACGCGTCCGCGCCTGCTGCGCACGCAGGTCGGCGCCGAGGAAATCGCGGAAGTCGTGTCGCGTTCGACGGGCATTCCCGTGTCGCGGATGATGCAGGGCGAACGCGAGAAGCTGCTGCACATCGAGGAAAAGCTGCACGAGCGCGTGGTCGGCCAGGACGAGGCGATCAGCGCGGTGGCGGACGCGATCCGTCGTTCGCGCGCGGGTCTCGCCGATCCGAACCGTCCGTACGGCTCGTTCCTGTTCCTCGGCCCGACGGGGGTCGGCAAGACCGAGCTGTGCAAGGCGCTGGCGTCGTTCCTGTTCGATTCGGAAGAGCATCTGATCCGCATCGACATGAGCGAGTTCATGGAGAAGCACAGTGTCGCGCGGTTGATCGGCGCGCCGCCGGGCTACGTCGGCTACGAGGAAGGCGGTTACCTGACGGAAGCCGTGCGTCGCAAGCCGTACAGCGTGATCCTGCTCGACGAGATCGAGAAGGCGCATCCGGACGTGTTCAACGTGCTGCTGCAGGTGCTCGACGACGGCCGCATGACGGACGGGCAGGGGCGCACGGTCGACTTCAAGAACACGGTCATCGTGATGACGTCGAACCTCGGCTCGCAGGTGATTCAGGCGATGACGGGCGCGCCGCAGGACGAGATCAAGGACGCGGTGTGGCTCGAGGTGAAGCAGCATTTCCGCCCCGAGTTCCTGAACCGGATCGACGACGTCGTGGTGTTCCATGCGCTCGACCGCAGCAACATCGAGTCGATCGCGAAGATCCAGCTGGCGCGCCTGCACGACCGGCTCGCGAAGCTCGACATGGCGCTCGACGTGTCGCCCGCGGCGCTCGAACAGATCGCGAAGGTCGGCTACGATCCGGTGTTCGGTGCGCGGCCGCTGAAGCGCGCGATCCAGCAGGAGATCGAGAACCCGGTCGCGAAGCTGATCCTCGCCGGCCGCTTCGGTCCGAAGGACGTGATCCCGGTCGACGTCAACGACGGCCAGTTCGTGTTCGACCGCGTCGTGCACTGATCGCCTGCCATCGGCAGCGTGCCCGGTTCGCACCGGGCGCAAAAACAAACACCCCGCCTCGGCGGGGTGTTTGCATATGGAGCGGCCGAAACCGCTATGCCGGATGCCGGCCGCTGCGCGGCGGGCTTACGCCTGCTTGTTGCCGCCGAACATGCCGGCAAGCTGCGTGAGCGTGCCGAGCACGTTCGACGTGTCCACCTGGCCGCTGGCCGGCACTTCACCGTTCGGCGTCGCGCCGTTGACGACGTGCGGCAGCACCTGCGCGAGGATCGACGACGCCTGCGACGGATCGATGCCGACCTTGCTCGCGAGCGAGCCGACGACGTCCGAGCCGAGCACGTTCTGCAGCGTGTCCGGCGAGATCGGCTGGTTTTCGCCGGTGCCGACCCACGAACCGATGATCTCGCCGGCACCGCCGGCCTTGAACTTCTCGATCAGCCCGTTCAGGCCGCCCGGCTGGTTGTTGATGAATTCGAGCGCGGTCGTGATCAGCGCGCTTTGCGAGTTGCCGCCGGCCTGGCCGCCGATCAGACCGCCAACGATGTCGAGGAGACCCATGGTTCTTCACCTTCACTGAAAAGGGCGCCGTGACGACGGCGCCCGTTGAACGAATGCCGCGCGCACGCCGTCGCGCGCGCGGCGCACATCAGGCGCCCGACGCCGCGGCGGCGGAGGCTGCCTTGTCCTTCTTGCTCTTCTTCTTCGAACCCTTCGTTGCCTTCGTGGACGACGCGGCCGCCGGTGCGCTCGCACCCGCGTCGGCGGATGCCGCTGCCGCCGCTGCCGCCTTTTCCTTCTTCGACGCGCGCTTGGTCTTGGCCGGCTTGGCGGCCGCGTCCGGTGCACTAGCCGCCGGCGCGGGCGCCGCGGTCGTCGTGCCGGCCGTCGCGGTCGTGGACGTCGCGGCGGTGCCTGCCGACGTCGTGGTCGACGTGGTCGCGGACGTCGTCGCGGCCGGTTTCGACAGCTTCACACCCTTCGGCGGCGTCGACGCGCCGCCGATCGTCAGGCCGTTTTCCTCGAGATGCCCGACCGACTTGGTACCGAGGCCCTTCACGCGGTTCGCGAGATCGTCGGCGTCCTTGAACGGGCCGTTCTTGGTGCGTTCGTCGATGATCGCCTTCGACTTCACGGGCCCGAGCCCCTTCACGGATTCGAGCGCGGCCTGGTCGGCCGTGTTGACTTCGACGGCCGCGGCAAGGCCTGCGGCAAGCGACAGCGATAGCGCGACGAACAGCATCAGCAGCTTTTTCAGCATGGCAAAGGCTCCCTGGTTCTGACGGATGAATGGTTGTTGCAACGGACGGCGACGTGCGAGTTGGCCGGGCGTCGCGTTAAGCATAGGACAAATGCGTGCCCTTTTTGAGACAGGCTGACCGAATCTTGCTGAAGGCTTGCGGTGCTGTAAAGGCCGAACCCGATGCCGGGCGCCGATTTTGACGATTCTTTACGGTGTCGCCGGCGTATTGCGAGGGGCGCGCGGAAAAACGCCGCACTGGCCGTCAGACAATGCTTGACTTAGAGTGAACTCTAACTCCTAACCTTGTTCCTGCCATGTCGAAAACCGTATCCCAACCCTCCGCCGCCGGTCCGCTGACGATCGGGCAAGTCGCCGAACTGACGGGCGTGTCGACGCACACGCTGCGGTATTACGAGCAGGCCGGGCTGCTGCGCGCGATCTCGCGCACGGCGGCCGGGCACCGGCTCTATGCGCCGGCCGACCTTGACTGGCTGGCCTTCGTGATGCGCCTGAAGGCGACCGGCATGCCGATCGCGCAGATGCAGGCGTTCGCGGTGCTGCGCGAGCAGGGCGAGTCGACGTTCGGCGCGCGGCGCGACTTGCTGGTCGCGCATCGCGACGCGGTGCGTGCGCATATCGCGGAGCTGCAGGCGAGCCTCGACGCGATCGGCGACAAGATCGCGTACTACGAGGCGCGGGAACGGGAAACGGAACGACGGGCGAAACCTTCTCACTCTTTATCGGAACAGGACGGACACGATGGAACGACTCGTTGAGGATCGCTACACGCGCGGCTGGAACAAGCTCAAGGAAATCGACGGCGAAGCGGGCGAACGCGTGATCGCGGCGCTCGCGCCGATCGCGCCGGACTTCGGGCGGCTCCTGGTCGAATTCAGCTTCGGCGACATCTACAGCCGGCCGCAGCTCGACCTGAAGGCGCGCGAAATCGCGACGATCGCCGCGCTGGCCGCGCTCGGCAACGCGCAGCCGCAACTGAAGGTGCATATCGAGGCCGCGCTGAACGTCGGCTGCACGCGCGACGAGATCGTCGAGGTGTTCATGCAGATGGCCGTGTATGCGGGGATGCCCGCCGCGCTCAACGCGTTGTTCGCCGCGCACGAGGTGTTCACGCGGCGCGACGAAGCGGCCGGCGTGACGGACCACCCGAACGAAGCGGCCGGGCAGCCCGCATGACCAGGCATGCGCCCGTGCGTCACGCGCGGTGCGGCGCGACGATCCGGTACTTCGCGATGCGCCGGTACAGCGTCGCGCGCGACATGCCGAGCGCCCGGGCGGCCGCGTCGGGCCGCCAGCGGTGCATGGTGAGCGCGGCGACGATGCGGCTGCGTTCGTCGTCGGGCAGCGCGCCCGCCGGCGCGCCGCCGAGTTGCGCGGCGAGGTCGGTCGGCAGGTCGCGCCGCGTCACGCGCGCGGCGTCGCACACCGCGCACGCATAGCGCAGCACGTTGCGCAGTTGCCGCACGTTGCCCGGCCATGGATACGCGGCGAGCTGTTCGGCGAGCGTCGCGTCGAGCGTGAGCACGTGGCCGGTCGCTTGCGCTTCCTCGGCGAACACGGCGGCGATCACGTCGCGCACGTCCGCGCGTTCGCGCAGCGGCGGCAGGTCGAACGTCGCGCCGCTCAGCCGGTAGTACAGGTCTTCGCGGAACGTGCCGTCGGCCACCATCCGCCCGAGATCGCGGTGCGTCGCGCAGATCACGTCGAGATCGACGCGCACGGGCGTATCGCTGCCGAGCGGCACGACCTCGCCGTCGGCCAGGACGCGCAACAGGCGCGTCTGCAGCGCGAGCGGCATGTCGCCGATTTCATCGAGAAACAGCGTGCCGCCGTCGGCGAGCGCGATCTTGCCGCGCGCGCCGTGCTTGCGTGCGCCGGTGAACGCGCCGGCCGCATAACCGAACAGTTCGCTCTCGATCAGCGCTTCCGGCAGCGCGCCGCAGTTGACGGCGATGAACGGCCGCGCGCGCCGTGCGCCGGCGTCGTGGATCGCGCGGGCGAACACTTCCTTGCCCGCGCCGGTTTCGCCGAGCACGAGGATAGGCAGCCGCTTGCTCGCGACGCGCAGCGCGAGTTCGGCCTGTTGCGCGATGCGCGCGTCGCTGCTGTGCAGGAACGGCGTCAGCGCGCCGACGTGACGCGGCGCGGTGGTGCCCGGGCGGCGCGATGCAGCGGCCGGTTCACGGCCGGCGCGTCGTAGCGGCGCGCGCAGCCGCGCGTAGAGCGGTGCGCCGGTCGCGCGCACCCGCAGCGCGACGATGGCATCGAGCCGCGCCGCATCGCGCAGCGGCATCTCGGTCGCGTCGAAGATCTCGTCGATATGGCGCGGCTCGCGCAGCGCCGGCAGCGCATCGCGCGCGTGCCGGTTCGCGGCGACGATGTTGCCGCATTCGTCGAACGCGATCAGCCACTCCGGTTGCGCCTCGACGTAGTGACGGTTCGGATGCCCGAACAATATCCAGTGCTGCGCGGTGCTGTGCACGAAGTAGCCGTCCTCGATCAGCGCCGCGCTCTGCCGCACGAGCTGATAGACGAGGCGCTGGCTGTCGCGGCCGTCGGGCGAATGCACGGCCGACGCGTCGAGCACGCCGATCAACTCGCCGCCCGGCGAGAAGATCGGCGCCGCGCTGCAGGTGAGCGTCGTGAACGCGGCGCGAAAGTGATCGGTCTTGTGCACGGTGATCGGCGCGAGATCGGTCAGCACGCTCGCGACACCGCAGGTTCCTTCCTCGCTTTCCGACCAGCACGAGCCGATGTGCAGCCCCGCGTGACGGAAGTCGTTGCGGCGTTCGCGGTCGATCCGGTAGTCGATCGTCACGCCGTGCGCGTCGGTCAGCATCACGCAGTAATCGGCGACGCGGATCATGTCGTGCAGCCGCGTCAGGCACTGGCCCGACGCGCGCAGGAAGGCTTCCTCCTTGTCGCGCACTTCGCGCAGTTCGGCCGCGGTCAGCACGCGCGGGCCGATCGACGAAGCGGGGTCGAGACGGTAGCGCTCCAGCGATCGTTGCCACGACGACACGAGACGCGCGGAATCCGCCGGCGCGGGCAGGCGTCCGGCGAGCGCGCCGAGGACACGATCGGCGTGCTGGGCCTGGGGGACGGCGTAGGGCATGGTCGGCTCCGGTTCCGTACGGCGGGGATGTCGCTGTTCTTGTAGCACATCCGGTCCTGCGGATCACATTGCATCGCAGCACGCGGCGCGCGTGAGACGGTCGTCTCACCGGTGTCGCGCCGTGTCTCGCGCGGTTGAGACGGCCGCATGCGTGGCGTGCGGCGCTCGGCCGGCGCGGCGCTGCATGCGCGGCGCCGCGCGAACGCGGGGTTGGCGGGCGGAATGCCGGGCAGGCGCGGGTGCCGCGACGACCACGTCGCCGTATCGACGACGTGAGACGCCGCGGCGAATTCGATGTGTGCTGCGTCGTCACGGCCAAGCATCCCGAATTCGCGTGTGCCCGCCGCGCCAGTGCGGACGCGGGTTTCGTGGCCATCGCACGCGCGATGGCACGCTGCTTGCAGAGATGACGGGCAAGCCGGTGCGATTGCGTCGGCGACGACGATCCGCCGCCCGTCGATGGCAGCGGACGAAACAGGCAGGGCCGATGCGTGCGCCAATGCGCCGGCCCCGCCCACTGGATGGAGACAAATCCGTGACGACGCCCGTTACCGTCGGCGTGATCGCGAACCCCGCTTCGGGGCGCGACATCCGCCGCCTCACGACGCATGCATCCGTGTTCCCGACCGCGGAGAAGGCGAACATGATCGTGCGCCTGCTGGCCGGCCTTGGCGCGATGGGCGTCGAGCGCGTGCTGACGCTGCGCGACCGCACGGGTATCGCGACGCTGCTGCTGCGCGCGATCGACACGCATCGCGCGGTCGCGCCGCACGAGCGCTGGCCGCAGGTCGAATTCGTCGACTTGCCGATCACCGATTCCGTCGCCGACACGCAGGCCGGCGCGGCCTATCTGCACCGGATGGAAGTGGCGCTGATCGTCGTGCTCGGCGGCGACGGCACCCATCGCGCGGTGGCCGCGCATTGCGGCGCGACGCCGCTCGTCGCGCTGTCCACCGGCACCAACAACGCGTTTCCCGAACATCGCGAGGCGACCGTCGCCGGCGTCGCCGCAGGGCTTGCCGCGACCGGCGCCGTGCCGGCCGAGGTCGCGTTCGTGCGCAACAAGCGGCTCGTCGTGCGCTGCGTCGCGGGCGCGCAGCCGGGGCGCGAGGAGATCGCGCTCGTCGACGTGTGCGCCGCGCGGCAGCGCTTCATCGGCGCACGCGCGATCTCCGGCTCCGACGACATCGATTCGCTCTACCTGACGTTCGCGGAACCGGACGGCATCGGCTTGTCCGCGCTCGGCGGCGCGTGGGCGCCGCTCGAACGCAGCGCGCCGCACGGGCTCGCGATGCGCTTCGCGCAAGCCGGCAACGCGGCCGGCACGCCGCTCGTCGCGCCGATCGCGCCGGGGCGCGTCGACCGTGTCGTGATGCGCAGTTGCGAGCGGCTCGAGCCGGACACGTGGCACGCGATCCCGTTCGAGCGCGGCACGCTCGCGTTCGACGGCGAGCGCGAGATCGAGGTCGCGCGCGGCGATCGCTACGAGATTGCGCTCGACTGGCACGGGCCGCTGACGGTCGACGTCGGCCGCACGCTGCGCTACGCGTCGTCGCGGCAACTGCTGCGCGACGCGGGTGCGTGGCAGGACTAACGATCGACGGTTGGTTTCACGCACCGGCATTTCGACATCCATCACGATCATCAAGGAGACATCGCCATGACAGCCCCTCTCGAAGGACAGGTCGCCATCGTCACGGGCGGCGCGCGCGGCATCGGCCGCGGCATCGCGCTGACGCTCGCCGGCGCCGGCGCCGACATCCTGCTGGCCGACCTGCTCGACGACGCGCTCGACGCCACCGCGCGCGAGGTGCGCGCGCTCGGCCGGCGGGCCGCGATCGCGAAGGTCGACGTCACGCAGGCCGCGCAGGTCGACGCGATGGTCGCGCAGGCGCTCGCCGACCTCGGCGGGCTCGACATCCTCGTGAACTGCGCGGGCGTGATCAGCATTCATCCGGTCGCCGAACTGACCGAGCGCGACTGGGATTTCGTGATGGACGTGAACGCGAAGGGCACGTTCCTCGGCTGCCGGGCGGCGCTCGCGCACCTGAAGGCGCAGGGGCGCGGCCGGATCATCAACGTCGCGTCGATCGCGGGCAAGGAAGGCTTTCCGAATCTCGCGCATTACAGCGCATCGAAATTCGCGGTCGTCGGCTTCACCAACGCGCTGGCGAAGGAGCTTGCGCGCGACGGCGTGACCGTCAACGCGATCTGCCCGGGCATCGTCCGTACCTACATGTGGGACCGGCTGTCAGACGAATGGAAGACCGACGGCGAATCGGTCGAGGAATCGTGGCAGCGGCACCAGTTGACGCTGATTCCGCAGGGCCGCGCGCAGACCCCGGAAGACATGGGCCGGCTCGCGCTGTTCTTCGCGACGATGGACAACGTGACGGGCCAGGCCGTGAACGTCGACGGCGGCTTCACGTTCCACTGACGGCCCCAGGCCGTGCAATCCGCCGCCACGGCATGGCCGGGGCGGCATTCGCAGTCAGACCTACCAGGAGACACACATGACCGCTTCGACACAGCTCGGCAGGGACAAGCTGCTGGACGCCTATCGGCTGATGCGCACGATCCGCGAATTCGAGGAACGCCTGCACGTCGAATTCGCGACCGGCGAGATACCCGGCTTCGTTCACCTGTACGCGGGCGAGGAGGCGTCCGCCGTCGGCACGATCCTGCACCTCGGCCTCGACGACTACGTGGCCACCACGCACCGCGGCCACGGCCATTGCATCGCCAAGGGCGTCGACGTGCACGGGATGATGGCCGAGATCTACGGCAAGAAGACGGGCGTCTGCCACGGCAAGGGCGGCTCGATGCACATCGCCGACCTGTCGATGGGGATGCTCGGCGCGAACGGGATCGTCGGCGCGGGCGGCCCGCTCGTGTGCGGCGCGGCGCTCGCGGCCAAGCACAAGAAGACGGGCGGCGTCGGCGTGTGCTTCTTCGGCGACGGCGCGTCGAACCAGGGCGTGATCTTCGAATCGATGAACCTCGCGTCGGTGTGGCGGCTGCCCGCGATCTTCGTCGCCGAAAACAACGGCTATGCGGAAGCGACGTCGTCGAGCTGGTCGGTCGCGACCGACAACATCGCCGATCGCGCGAACGGGTTCGGGATGCCGGGCGTGATCGTCGACGGCTTCGACTTCTTCGCGGTGCACGAGGCGCTCGGCGAGGCCGTCGAACGGGCGCGCAACGGCGGCGGGCCGACGCTCGTCGAAGTGAAGTTCACGCGCTACTTCGGCCACTTCGAGGGCGATGCGCAAACCTACCGGGCGCCGGGCGAAGTGCAGAAGCTGCGCGACGAGAAGGACTGCCTGAAGCATTTCGAAGCCCGCGTCGTGCGCGCCGAAGCGCTGACGACCGACGACCTGCGTGCGGTCGACGCCCAGGTGAAGGCGCTGATCGACGACGCGGTCGCGCAGGCGAAGGCGGCGCCGCTGCCGGATGCCGCCGACCTGCTGGCCGACGTCTACGTGTCGTATCCGTGAGCGCGGCCTGATCCAGCAGCCGGCACGGCGAACCGAACATTCCAGGAGACAGACATGGCAAGGAAGATCACTTATTCGCAGGCGATCAACGAGGCGCTCGCGCAGGAAATGGCGCGCGACGACAGCGTGATCGTGATGGGCGAGGACAACGCGGGCGGTGCGGGCGCGCCGGGCGAGGACGACGCATGGGGCGGCGTGCTCGGCGTGACGAAGGGGCTGTTCCACAAGTTTCCGGGCCGCGTGCTCGATACGCCGCTGTCGGAGGGCGGCTACATCGGCGCGGCGGTCGGCGCCGCCGCGTGCGGGATGCGTCCCGTCGCGGAACTGATGTTCATCGATTTCATGGGCGTGTGTTTCGACCAGATCTTCAACCAGGCCGCGAAATTCCGCTACATGTTCGGCGGCAAGGCCGTGACGCCGGTCGTGATCCGCGCGATGTACGGCGCCGGCCTGCGCGCGGCCGCGCAGCACTCGCAGATGCTCACGTCGCTGTTCACGCATATCCCGGGGCTGAAGGTCGTGTGCCCGTCGACGCCGTACGACGCGAAGGGGCTGCTGATCCAGGCGATCCGCGACAACGATCCCGTGATCTTCCTCGAACACAAGCTGCTCTATACGCGTGAGGGCGACGTCCCGGAGGAATCCTATGCGATTCCGTTCGGCGAGGCGAACGTGCTGCGCGACGGCGACGACGCGACGATCGTCACGTACGGCCGGATGGTGCATCTCGCGATGGACGCGGCCGCGACGCTCGCGAAGGGCGGCATCCAGTGCGACGTGATCGACCTGCGCACGACGTCGCCGCTCGACGAGGAAACGATCCTCGAAAGCGCGGCGCGCACCGGGCGCGTGGTGGTGGTCGACGAAGCGAATCCGCGCTGCTCGATCGCGACCGACATCGCCGCGCTCGTCGCGCAGCGCGCGTTCCGGTCTCTGAAGGCGCCGATCGAGCTCGTCACCGCGCCGCATACGCCCGCGCCGTTCGCCGGCGTGCTGGAAGACCTGTATATCCCGTCCGCCGATGCAATTGCGCAGGCGGTACTCAAGACGAGGAGCTGACACGATGTCGATTCACATGATCACGATGCCCAAATGGGGGCTGTCGATGGAGCAGGGGCAGGTCAACGGCTGGCTGAAGGCGGTCGGCGAACGCGTGGCGAAGGGCGACGAAGTGCTCGACGTCGAGACCGACAAGATCTCGTCGGGTGTCGAATGCGCATTCGACGGCACGCTGCGCCGGCAGGTCGCGCAGGAGGGCGAGACGCTGCCCGTCGGCGCGCTGCTCGGTGTCGTCGCGGCCGCCGAGGCGAGCGATGCCGACATCGACGCGGCGATCGCCGATTTCCAGCGCGATTTCGTGCCGAGCGCGGCGTCCGACGAGGCGGCCGGCCCGCAGCCGGAGAAGGCGCAGATCGGCGGCCGCACGGTCCGCTTCCTGAAGCTGGGCGAGGGGTCGGGCACGCCCGCCGTGCTGATCCACGGCTTCGGCGGCGACCTGAACAACTGGCTGTTCAACCACGCGGAGCTCGCCGCGCACCGGCCGGTGTGGGCGCTCGATCTGCCCGGCCACGGCGAATCGGGCAAGGCGGTCGAGACCGGCAGCCTCGACGAACTGGCCGACGCGGTGCTCGCGCTGCTCGATGCGCAGCACATCGAGCGCGCGCACCCGATCGGCCATTCGATGGGCGGGGCGGTCGCGATGACGGTGGCCGAGCGCGCACCGCAACGCGTTGCATCGCTCACGCTGATCGCGAGCGCGGGGCTCGGCACCGACATCAACCGCGCGTACATCGACGGCTTCGTCGCCGGCAACAGCCGCAACACGCTGAAACCGCACCTCGGCGCGCTGTTCGCGGACGACGCGCTGGTCACGCGGCAACTCGTCGAGGACCTCGTCAAGTACAAGCGGCTCGAAGGCGTGCAGGCCGCGCTGGAGAAGATCGCGCACGCCGCGTTCGACGGCGCCGCGCAGCGGCGTGTGTTCCGTGACCGGCTCGCGACGCTGGCGCCGCGCACGCTCGTGATCTGGGGCGAGCGCGACCAGGTGATTCCCGTGCAGCATGCGCAGGGCTTGCCGGACGGCGTGCGTGCCGAGGTGATCGCCGGCAGCGGGCACATGGTGCAGATGGAAGCGGCCGCCGACGTGAACCGCCTGATCGTCGCGTTCCTCGGAGACTGACGATGACCGCCGCGCTCGAACGACCCAGCCGCACGGCGCTCGGCCAGCCCGGCGCGAGAAGTCGCGACAAGCTCGCGCGCATTCCGGTGCGCGTCGAGCCCGCGGCCGGCGCGGCGCTGCCGAAGCCGCCGTGGCTGCGCGCGCGGCCGATGATGAGCGCGGCGGTGGCCGACATGGCCGCCGTGCTGCGCGAGCATCGGCTGCATTCCGTCTGCGAGGAGGCGATGTGTCCGAACATCGGCGAATGCTTCGCGCAGCGCACCGCGACCTTCATGATCATGGGCGGACTGTGTACGCGGCGTTGCCCGTTCTGCGATGTCGCGCACGGCCGCCCCGAGCCGCTCGATCCCGACGAGCCCGCGCGGCTGGCCGACGCGGCGGCGGCGCTCGGGTTGCGCTACGTCGTGATCACGTCGGTCGACCGCGACGACCTGCGCGACGGCGGCGCCGCGCATTTCGCCGCGTGCATCGCGGCGGTGCGCGCGAGCGTGCCGGGTATCGGTGTCGAGGTGCTGACGCCGGACTTCCGCGGCCGTGTGGCGCGTGCGCTCGACGCGCTGTCGTCGGCGTGGCCCGATGTGTTCAACCACAACATCGAGACGGTGCCGTCGCTGTATCGCGCGGCGCGGCCGGGCGCCGACTATCGCGGCTCGCTCGAACTGCTCGCGCAGGCGAAGGCCGCGCGGCCGACGCTCGTGACGAAATCGGGCTTGATGCTCGGGCTCGGCGAGCGCGACGACGAGGTGCGCGACACGCTGCGCGACCTGCGCGCGCACGAGGTCGACGTGCTGACGCTCGGCCAGTATCTGGCGCCGTCGGAACACCATTTGCCGGTGCGGCGTTACGTGAGCCCGGAGGCTTTCGCCGCATGGCACGACGAGGCGCTCGCGCTCGGTTTCAGGGAAGTCGTCGCCGGCCCGCTCGTGCGGTCGTCGTATCACGCGGCCGACGTGCTGGAGAGCGCGTAGCGCGCCGCGCGTCAGGCCAAGGCGGCGTGCGCGCGACTGATGCGGCGCAGGTACAGCACGAGCCCCGCGCCCGCGAGCATCAGGCTGACCGTGTTCGCGAACCAGAAGCCGCGCGCGCCGGTCAGCCACGCGGGCGCGATCCCGCCCACGTCGAAGCCGAGCACGTAGCCGCCGCTGAGTCCGACACCCCACAGCGCGACCGCATAGATCACGGTCGGCACGACCGCCACCTTGTACGCGCGCAGCACGAACGCGGACGTGACCTGCAGCGCATCGAACATGTGGTAGCACGCGACGATCGCGACGAGCGGCATCGCGGCCGCGGCGACGGCCGGGTTCGGCGTATAGCCGCCGATGATCAGCGGGCGCAGCGCGAACACGAGCACGCCGTAGGCGGCCGCCACGCCGCACGCGAAGAACACGCTGTGCCGGCCGAGCAGCCGGGCTTCCTCGGCGCGTCCCGCGCCGAGCGCGCGCGCGACCAGCGTCGACGCCGCCACGCCGATCGACAGCGGCGTCATGTACAGCACCGCGCCGATGTTGCCGGCGATCTGGTGGCCGGCGAGCGTCGTCGTGCCGAACTGCGCGATGAACAGCGCCATGCACGTGTACGACGTGACCTCGATCAGGTACGACAGGCCCATCGGCACGCCGAGCTTCAGGATCGCCTTCTGGCGCGCCCAGACGGGCCAGCAGAAGCGCGAGAAGATCGCGAGCGGCGCGAACACGTCGAGCTTCGCGAGCAGCGTGTAGCCGATCAGCGCGAGCGCCCAGTTGATCAGCGTGCTGGCCAGCCCGCAGCCGGGGCCGCCGAGCGCCGGTACGCCGAAGCCGCCGAAGATGAACCACACGTTCAGCGGAAACTTGAGCAGCAGCGCGCCGATCTGGAGGATCATCGCGAGCCGCGGCTTGCCGGCCGCGTTGGTCAGCGCGTTATAGATGCGGAATACGAGGCTGGCGGGCAGCCCGTACGACAGGACGCGCAGGTAGTCGACGGTGCGATCGTGCAGCGCGGCGGGCGCGTGCGCGACGCGCAGCAGCGGCTCGGGAAAATGCAGCAGCAGGAAGCCCGGAATCGAGAGCAGCAGCGCGAGCCACAGCGCCTGGCGCACTTCCTCGCCGATCTCGGCATAGCGCCGCGCGCCGTACAGTTGCCCGGTGATCGGCTGCAGCGCGGACAGGATACCCGTCAGGCCGATGTAGATCGATACGTAGATCGACGAGCCGAGCCCGAGCGCGGCGAGATCGACGGCCGAGTAGCGGCCGACCATCGCGGTGTCGATCACGCCGAACGCGATGATCGCGAGCTGGCCGACCAGCACCGGCCACGCGAGACCGACGATCCGGCGGATGTCGCCGAACATCGTCAATCGGCCGCCTGGCGGCGCGGCGGACGCCGTTTGACGGGCGTCTTCGGCCGTTCGATGCGCTCGTACAGGCGGAAGCGCTCGTCGCGGTCGGCGACGCGGCGGCCTTCCCAGACGAGACGCCACACGTATTGCGACATCGCGCTCGGCTCGCCGAAGTCGGCGCGGTCCTGACGCAGGATCACGTCGCAGTCGCCGGAGAAATCGAAGCGCATGTTGCCGAAATACGCGAAGGTCGCGATCTGCGCGTCGCCGAGCCGCACCGGCGAAATGCACTCGTAGTCGGACGGCAGGTGCACGGCGATCTGTTGCGCGACGTCGCGATAGGTCCGGCCGTAGTTGACGATCGGCAGCCACAGCGTCATCAGCAGCACCCACATCAGCGTGGTGCCCGCGCTCGACAGCACGACGCTGCGCCACAGCACCTTAGGCTGTCGCGACACGCGCCAGCGCGCGAGGAAGCACCAGCACACGGTGACGATCACCGCGCAGATGAACGACAGGATCTTGAAATGCGGCTCGTAGCCGGGCACGAGGCGCGCGAGGTTGCGCGCGAGCGGATGCGGGAAGCCGGTGAGCGACGCGAGCCAGACGAGCCACACGAAGGTGCCGAGGATCGTGAAGCTCAGCACCGCGAACCAGTCGATCGCGTTGATCGCGCCGCGCTTGAGGGTCGGCAGCGCGAACGTCGCGAGCACCGCGAGCGGCGGTAGCAGCAGCATGTACATGCGGTTCGACTGCTGGCTTTGCAGGATCACGAGCGCGACGAGCGGCACGGCGACCGACAGCGGAATCGCGATGTGCGCCCGACGACGCATGCCGGCCCAGCTCCACCACGCCCAGATCGCGAGCGGCCACGCAGGCCACGTGAACAACGGCAGGTTCTTCGCCGCATAGCCGAGCACGGCCGTCGGCGGGCCCGAAAAGCGCATCAGGCTGCCGTGGATCCACTGGTTGAAGAACCACGCGGCGTCGTCGGGCGCCGCGACGAAGGCGGCGAGCGGCCACAGCGCGAAGATCGCGGCCGCGAGCGGCACGCCGACCAGCGGCAGGCGCAGGTTGCGCATCTCGGGCGTGACGAGCCACAGCGCGGCCGTGCCCGCGAGCAGTGCGACGACCAGCACCGGGTTGCCGGACAGCGCAACGAGGCCGATCGCGAGACCCCACCACAGTGCGCCTTGCAGCGGTTTGTCGATGCCGCGCACGATCCCGTACACGAGCATCGCGATCCACGCGAACTGCGCGAGCTGCGGCGTCGTTTCGTGCCCGCGTTCCGCGAGGCCGAAGCAGGCGACGAGCACCAGCAGCGCGCCGTCCGCGAGCGTGCGGCCGTAGTCGCGGGGCTCGGGTTCGCCGCCGAATGCGTATTTGAACGGTTGAACCTCGGCGCGCCGGCCGAGCAGGTAGGCCGCGTACCAGACGAATGCGCATGCGACGCAGAACAGCACGCCGGTATCGACGCGCGACGCGTTGCTCGCGTCGACCCAGGGGCCGAGGCCGCGGATCGACAGCGCACCGAGCCAGTAGCCGAGCGGCCCGTCGGTCGTGATGAACTTGCCGACCAGGTTCGGCAGCAGCCAGTCGTGCCAGCCGCCCTTGGCCATCGTCCACATCACGCCGAAGCCCGCCGCGTCCTCGTTTTTCCACGGGTCGCGGCCGAACAGGCCGAACGCCGCGTAGACGAAGCAGAGCGTGAGCAGCAGCCAGCGTGGCAGCGCACGCGTGGCGGAGGCGGTGAGGCGGACGACAGGCTTCATGCAGATGAGCGATTTGTTATGGGCAGGCGGCCGGCGCGGGTGCGCGCGGTCGAGCCGGTTTCGAGCATCCGGCATTGTAGTCGCGCCCGCTGTTGTGCGTCAGGTCGTTTCCCGGGCGCCGGGCGGCGTCTTTCCGGGCGAGCAGAGACAAAAAAGGGCAGCCTGGGCTGCCCTTTCGTGCGGTACCGGTGCGTAGCAACCACCGGAACGGTGCAAGGCTTACTTTGCTGCAGCCTTGCCGTTGGCGCGTGCGCCGAACTTGTTCTTGAACTTCTCGACACGGCCTGCCGTGTCCATGATCTTTTGCTGACCCGTGTAGAACGAGTGCGATTCCGACGACACTTCGATCTTGGCGAGCGGGTAGGTCTTGCCTTCGTGTTCGATGGTTTCACGCGTCTGGATCGTCGAGCGCGTGATGAACTTGAAGCCGTTCGACATGTCTTGGAAGACGACTTCGCGGTAGTCCGGGTGAATGCCAGGTTTCATGATTTTCCTTGGTGATAGCGGTAGCCAACCCGCCGCTTGCCGTGTCGAGCCGCCCCGATGGGAGCGATTCGGCCGACGCCAAGCCCGGCGCGAGCCACTTGCCTAAGGTCGAAAAACGGCGATTATGCCAGAAAATCAGACGGTTGACGAATAATTTTCACGGCGCGTCGAGGGCCCCGGTGCCGGCCGGGTCCTGCCGGTAGTAGCGCGCCAGCAGCCGGTACAGCTCCGGAAATTCGGACTCGAACGCTTTCGGCCGGACGAACAGCGCCTCGCTGCACACCGCGAAGAATTCCGACGGGTGATCGGCCGCATAGGGATCGATCAGCGAGTCCCGCTCGAAGCGCGCCCATGCGCGATCCGGCACCGCGTCGACGCGCGCGCAGAACTGGTCGTACGCATGTTCGAACACGTCGGCCCACGCCTGCGCGTCGAGGTGCGGCGCATGCCAGCGGCGAAACAGGGGCGGATAGCCGTCGGCCGCGCCGTTGACCATGTCGATCTTGTGCGCGAACTCGTGGATCACGACGTTGTACGCGTCCCGGCCGTCCGTCATCTGCGCGTCTTCCCACGACAGGATCACGGGGCCGCCTTCCCATGCCTCGCCGCTCGCATCCTGCTCGACTTCGTGGACGACGCCGTCCTCGTCCTGCACCGTCTTGCGGATCACGAATTCGCCCGGATACACGACGACGCCCACCCAGCCGTCGTACAGCGACAAATCGAGATTCAGCACGGGCAGGCAGGCCTGCGCGGCGATCGCGACGATCATCGCGTCGGTCAGTTCGAGCCCGTGCGCGGTCGAAAACGATTTTTTCGCGACGAACAGGCTCGTCAGCTCGCGCAGCCTGGCGAGCGCGTCAGGCGGCAGGGCGGCGAGGAACGGCAGGCGCTCGACGGTTTCCTGCCACAGCGCGTCGGGAACCGGATGGCTGCGCAGCGCGCGGTCGCGGCGGCGATCGTCGAACCAGCGGGTCAGTTTCGAAAGCATGGAGGCGGCGGACGAAAATCCAAAGCCTGTCTTTTAACTCAATCGATCTGTTTTTGCCATGCCGCGAAGAGACCGCCGACGAGCGCGACGCCCGCGAGGAAGTAAAAACCGTCGAGCGACGCGAGGAACGACGCCTGTTGCGCGACCATCCGCGCGATCGACGCGATCGCGAGGCCGTGCGCGTCGTTCAGCGCGTGGCCGGCGGCCGCATAGCTGCGCGTCAGTGCATCGACGGTCTGCTGGAACAGCGGGTCGAACACGCTCGCGCGCTCGACGAGCCGCGTCTGGTGCACGGCCACGCGGTGCTGCTCGACGATGATCACCGACGACGTCGCGAACGAGATCGTCAGTTGCCGCACGATGTTCTTCAGCCGGTAGCCGTGCGTGTATTCGTCGATCGCGAAGATCCGGAACGTGAGATTCGCGACCGGCAGCACGATGAAGAGCAGCAGCAGCCCGCGCAGCAGCAACGGGACGATCAGCGCGGCTTCGCCGATCTGCGGCGTCATCCGGGTCATCCACAGCGCGGCCGTGACGGCGATCGCGAACCCGGGCACGACGAACCACTTCTTGTGCGCGACGAATTTCGCGTAGCGCAGGTAGGCGAACAGCGCGGTGGCCGAGATCAGCGACATCGTGCCGACCAGGCGCCCGGCATTCTCGACCGGATAGCCGAGCCCGCCCTCGAGTAACCGGGACGTCAGGTAACTGAAGCCCGTCGTCTCGTAGTAATAGAACATGTAGAGCAGCAGCCCGACCTGGAACGTCCGCTCGCGAAACGCATGCAGCCGCACGAGCGGCGTCGGATGGTGCCACTGGTGATACGCGAACCACGCGAGCGCGCCGAGCCCGGCGAACGTCAGCATGATCAGCATCGGCGAGCCGCTGTAGAGCTGGTAATGCACCTGTTGCAGCACGATCTGCAGCGCCCCTTGCGCGAGCGCGAACACGACGTACGGCCAGAAATGTCCGGAACCGCGTTCGTCGTCCGGCGTGCGGCCGGAATCGGGCAGCGTGAGCAACGCGAGGATCGCGAACGCGATGCCGGCCGGCGCCGTGCACGCGAACAGTGCGCGCCACGTCGAATGCGCGACCAGCAGCCCGCCGACGATCGGCGCGAGCGCGCTGCCGAGCAGGATCATGATCAGGAACGCGCGCGTCGCGGGCGGCCGCTCCTGCGGCTTGAAGCTGATCTGGATCAGGATCCGGCACGCGCCCATCATCGGGCCGATGAAATAGCCCTGGAAGCCGCGCGCGAACGCGAGCTCCAGCGACGTGTCGGCCAGCGCCGCCGCGATCGCGCCGAACGAGAACATCAGCATGCAGCCCGCGACGTAGCGGCGATGGCCGAGCCGGTCGACCCACCATTGCTGCTGCAGGATGCCGAGCACGGCCGTGACCGCGTACGCGCTCGACGACCACACCAGTTCGTCGGGCGACGCGTTGATGCCGCCCGCGATGTAGCTCGCGAAGAACGAGAAGACGGCGTTGTCGAAGTAGTCGATGCCGGTGACGAGCGCGAGTGCCCACGGGAACAGGTCCCCCCGCAGGTTTGCGCGGCTCCACAGCGGCGGCCGGCCCGGCACCGCGTTCATTCGCGATCCTTGCGGGCGCGCCGCGCGCCGGCTTCGGCCCGCCGCTGCGCGATCAGTTCATCCGCGTTTTCGCCGGCGAGGCGCCGCTCGACGTAGTCGATGTCGTGCTGCAACTCCTTGCGCAGCGCGACGGCTTCCTTCAACTCGCGCTGGACGGCCGCGATCCGCCGGTCGAGCGTATCGATCTGCTCGGCGAGGCCGGTGCGGATGTCGCGCAGCGAGGCATCCGAATAGCGGCGCCGGCCGTCGCCCGTTTCTTCCAGCGGACGCTTCAGCATTTCGGTGATGCCGTGCAGCGAGAAGCCGAGCGCGCGCAGCCGCAGGATGCGCGCGAAGCGTTCGAGGTCGGCTTCGTCGTAGAGGCGGTAGCGGCCTTCGCTGCGCGATGGCGTGACGAGTCCGCGCTCTTCGTAATATTTGAGCGTGCGCGGCGTGACGCCGAGTCGCGACGCGGCGTCGCTGACGGTCAGGTGCGGGGTGGCTGCATCGTTCGGCATCGGGTGCGGGGAATTCGAAGGGACAATGACGCGATTATAGATCAACCTGTACGTTCACGTTCAGGTTGGGATCAAAAAACGGCCGCCGGGCAGGGTGCGCGGGCGGCCGTGTTGCGGAGCGGAGGCGATCAGCCGCCGCGGCGCATCAGGTCGAAGAACTCGGAGTTGCTCTTCGTCTGGCGGATCTTGTCGAGCAGGAATTCCATCGCCTCGACCTCGTCCATGTCGTGGATGAACTTGCGCAGCACCCAGATCTTCTGAAGGATCTCGGGTTTGATCAGCATTTCCTCGCGACGCGTGCCCGACTTGTTCAGGTTGATCGACGGGTACACGCGCTTTTCCGCGAGACGGCGCTCGAGGTGCACTTCCATGTTGCCGGTGCCCTTGAACTCTTCGTAGATCACGTCGTCCATGCGGCTGCCGGTTTCGATCAGCGCGGTGCCGATGATCGTCAGCGAGCCGCCTTCCTCGATGTTGCGCGCCGCACCGAAGAAGCGCTTCGGACGCTGCAGCGCGTTCGCGTCGACACCGCCCGTCAGCACCTTGCCCGACGCCGGGATCACGGTGTTGTACGCACGCGCGAGACGCGTGATCGAGTCGAGCAGAATCACGACGTCGTGCTTCATTTCGACGAGGCGCTTGGCCTTCTCGATCACCATTTCGGCGACCTGGACGTGGCGCGTGGCCGGTTCGTCGAACGTCGACGCGATCACTTCGCCGGCGACCGAGCGCTGCATTTCGGTCACTTCTTCCGGGCGTTCGTCGATTAGCAGCACGAACAGGATCACGTCCGGGTGGTTCTGCTTGATCGCGTGCGCGATGTGCTGGAGCATCACGGTCTTGCCCGACTTCGGAGACGCGACGAGCAGGCCGCGCTGGCCCTTGCCGATCGGCGCGATCATGTCGATGATGCGGCCCGTGACGTTTTCCTCGCCGCGCATTTCGCGTTCGAGCGACAGCGGCTTGTTCGGGTGCAGCGGCGTGAGGTTCTCGAACATGATCTTGTGTTTCGAGGCCTCGGGCGGCTGCCCGTTGACTTTGTCGACCTTCACCAGCGCGAAGTAGCGCTCGCCGTCCTTCGGCGTGCGGACTTCACCTTCGATGGTGTCGCCGGTGTGCAGGTTGAAGCGGCGGATCTGCGACGGGCTGATGTAGATGTCGTCGGTGCTCGCGAGGTACGACATTTCCGGCGAGCGCAGGAAGCCGAAGCCGTCCGGCAGCACTTCGAGCGTACCGTCGCCGAAGATCGTCTCTCCCGTCTTGGCGCGCTTTTTGAGAATGGCAAACATCAACTCCTGCTTGCGCAGGCGGTTCGCGTTTTCGATCTCCAGGCCATTGGCCATTTCGATCAGTTCGGAGACGTGCAGAGACTTGAGCTCGGATAAATGCATACGGAGAACCCGCCAGGGAGGAGATGCGACGAAAGAAATAAGGGAGGAGGGCGAGCGGAAGCGCTCAGAGACTTAAATGCGTCTTGTCGACGTTTTTTAATTCTAGCATAGCCCGATTCGCGCTTGAGCGAGCGATCGGCGGCTTGACGGCGGACGTGTTGCCGACTGACAACACGTCCGCGGAACTGCCAGTATTACAGGTGGCTGTCCAGGAATGCGGTGAGCTGCGACTTCGACAGCGCGCCGACCTTCTGCGCGGCGGCCGCGCCGTTCTTGAACAGGATCAGCGTCGGGATGCCGCGCACGCCGAATTTCGCGGGCGTGGCCTGGTTGTCGTCGACGTTGATCTTCGCGATCTGCAGCTTGTCGCCGTAGTCCTTCGCGACTTCGTCGAGGATCGGGGCGATCATCTTGCACGGGCCGCACCATTCGGCCCAGAAATCGACGAGTACGGGCTTGTCGGACTTGACGACGTCCTGTTCGAACGATGCGTCGCTGATGTGTTTGATCTGTTCGCTCATTGGGTCAATACCTCTTACGGTTCGGGGACTGCCTGCTTGCGCGTTGCGGCGTACCGGCCGCCGTAGGCTGCCGGCCGCTGCGGCAGGTCACTCCGCCTTTCCGGAAAGGAGGGGCGTAAGCGCTGCATGCCGCGGCTCGCGGGTCGTTCGGGCGTCATATTAGCCTAAATTGCTATCTGCTGCGGGCGGCGATAGTAGCCGCTACGCGAGTAGGGGTACGACGCGACGTTCGACCGTCGTGCCACGCAGATGGAGGCCGGTCCGCCAATTGCAAGGGGCGGGCCGCATCCCGCCCGCGCGAAGGGGCGATGCGCCGGTTTGCCCGGCGATATTCGCATTGATGCGAACAAACGGTCGCATTCGTCCGGAAGCGGTGATAGAATATGCCGTGACGGGCCTCCTCGCATGGTGGGGCGGTGAACCTGGTCAGGTCGGGAACGAAGCAGCCACAATCGTTTTCCGCCAGTGCCGAGGGTTGGGCTCGTCACCTTCCTTCTCGCCCCGTTCGCAGGGCGTTTTTTATTTCTGCGTCACACTCCGTTCGACCTGCCTCTTGCCCGTCTTCCGCACCGTTTCGCGTGTCGGCGCGACGCAGCGTTACTGATACAATTTCCCGATGACCTATCAAGTTCTCGCACGCAAGTGGCGTCCGAAGGATTTCGCTTCGCTCGTCGGCCAGGAGCACGTCGTCAGGGCGCTCACGCACGCGCTCGACGGCGAGCGTCTCCATCACGCCTATCTGTTTACCGGAACCCGCGGTGTCGGCAAGACGACGCTGTCGCGGATCTTCGCGAAGGCGCTCAACTGTGAAACCGGCGTCACGTCGCAGCCGTGCGGCGTGTGTCGTGCCTGTCGCGAGATCGACGAGGGCCGTTTCGTCGATTACGTCGAGATGGACGCGGCGAGCAATCGCGGCGTCGATGAAATGGCCGCGCTGCTCGAGCGCGCGGTGTACGCGCCCGTCGATGCGCGCTTCAAGGTCTACATGATCGACGAAGTGCACATGCTGACGAATCACGCGTTCAACGCGATGCTGAAGACGCTCGAAGAGCCGCCGCCGCACGTCAAGTTCATCCTCGCGACGACCGATCCGCAGAAAATCCCCGTGACTGTGCTGTCGCGCTGCCTGCAGTTCAACCTGAAGCAGATGCCGGCCGGGCACATCGTGTCGCATCTCGAGCGGATCCTCGGCGAAGAGCAGATCACGTTCGAGCCGCAGGCGCTGCGCCTGCTCGCGCGCGCCGCGCAGGGCAGCATGCGCGACGCGCTGTCCCTGACCGACCAGGCGATCGCCTATTCGGCGAACGAGGTGACCGAGTCGGCGGTGTCGGGCATGCTCGGCGCGCTCGACCAGACATACATGGTGCGCCTGCTCGACGCGCTCGCGGCGGCCAATGGCCCGGAAATCCTCGCGATTGCCGACGAGATGTCGTTGCGCAGCCTGTCGTTCTCGACCGCGCTGCAGGATCTCGCGAGCCTGCTGCACCGGATCGCCTGGGCGCAGTTCGCGCCGGGCTCGGTGCTCGACGAATGGCCGGAAGCGGCCGACCTGCGTCGTTTTGCGGAGACGCTGAGCCCCGAGCAGGTGCAATTGTTCTATCAGATCGCGACGGTCGGGCGCGCCGAGCTTGGCCTTGCGCCCGACGAATACGCCGGTTTCACGATGACGCTGCTGCGGATGCTCGCATTCGAGCCGGCCGTTGGCGCCGGCAGCGCGCCGGGCGGCCAGCCGTCCGTGCCGCCGCGTGCGGTGCCGGCCCCGCGTGCTGCCGCGGCGAAGCCGGTGTCGGCCACGCCCGCCGGCGCAGCGCGTCCGCAAGCTGCGGTGCCGGCTGCACCGGTTGCGCCGGTCGCCCGTTCGGCGCCCGCGCAGTCAAGCGATGAAGCCGAACGGCCGGCCGCCAAGCCGCCTGCCGCCCAGTCACCGGCAGAGGCTGCAGCCTCGGTACCGACAGCGGTCGACGCACAAGCGATCGGAGG
>NZ_BCPO01000056.1:0-5378 GCF_016586105.1 Burkholderia sp. E168m15 | reverse complement strand
GCCAAACCGGCGGCGGCCCAGCCGGCCGCCGAGAAGCCGGCCGCGCCGCGTCCGGCCGTCCAGGTGCCGACGCCGCGTGCCGCTGCCCGCGCGCCGCAAGCAGCCGAGTCGCGCCAGCCGTCGCCGCCGTGGGAAGACATCCCGCCCGACGACTACGTGCCGCTCAGCGCCGACGAAATGTTCGGCGGTTCCGACGACGGCTTCGTGCCGGTGTTCGACAGCGGTCCCGACGATGTGCGCGTGACGCCGAAGCCGGCGGACGCGCGTCCGGCCGCGCCGATCGACACGCGGCCGCTGCCGCCCGCGATCGCGCTCGATCCGATCGGCTTCGACGGCGAATGGCCGGCGCTCGCCGCACGGCTGCCGCTGAAGGGCGTCGCGTACCAGCTCGCGTTCAACAGCGAGCTGACGGCCGTCGATGCGGGCACATTGAAACTGTCCGTGCCGGTGCCGCAGTATGCGGACGCCGCGCAGGTGACGAAGCTGAAGGCCGCACTGGCCGATGCGCTCGGCAAGCCGGTCGAGGTGAGCGTCGAGGTCGGGCCCGCACGGCGCACCGCGGCGGCGCTCGATGCGGCCGCGCGCGCGGCGCGCCAGCGCGAAGCCGAGCAGGAGATTCACGGCGATCCGTTCGTCCAGCAGCTCGTGCGCGACTTCGGTGCGCGCATCGTCGAGGGGTCGGTGCGTCCGCTCGCCGATTCGGCGCCGGACGGTGTGCCGCCCACACTCCATTGAACTGACCGCCCCGCGACAGGCACAATCACGCCCCGCACACATTGGCCGGCACGCGCCGCGTGCCGGTTTTCACACGATCAAGAAGGAGTATTCCCATGTTGAAAGGCAACCTCGCCGGACTGATGAAGCAAGCGCAGCAAATGCAGGAAAACATGAAGAAGATGCAGGAGCAGCTTGCGCTCATCGAAGTCGAAGGGCAGTCGGGCGCCGGCCTCGTGAAGGTGACGATGACGTGCCGCAACGAAGTGCGCCGCGTGTCGATCGACCCGAGCCTGCTCGCGGACGACAAGGACATGCTCGAGGATCTCGTCGCCGCTGCATTCAACGACGCGGTACGCAAGGCCGAAGCCACGTCGCAGGAAAAGATGAGCGGCATGACGTCGGGTCTGCCGCTGCCCCCGGGCTTCAAGCTGCCGTTCTGAACGCGGCGTCCTTGCCACTCTTTGCCGCCGTATGAAACAGCCGTCCGCCTTGTCCGCTCTCGTCGAAGCGTTGCGCGTGCTGCCCGGTGTCGGGCCGAAATCCGCGCAGCGCATGGCGGTTCACCTGATGCAGCACGACCGTGAGGGCGCGGAGCGGCTCGGCCGGTCGCTGCTGTTCGCGACCGAGCACCTGCAGCACTGCGAGAAGTGCAACACGTTCACCGAGGCGCAGATCTGCGAGGTCTGCAGCGACGAGGAGCGTGATCCGACGCTGCTGTGCGTCGTCGAGACGCCTGCCGACCAGATCATGCTCGAGCAGACGATGACCTACCGCGGGCTGTATTTCGTGCTGATGGGCCGACTGAGCCCGCTCGACGGAATCGGTCCGAAGGAAATCCATTTCGACCGCCTCGTGCGGCGCGCGTCGGACGGCGTCGTCAAGGAGGTCGTGCTCGCGACCAACTTCACGAACGAAGGCGAAGCCACCGCCCACTACCTCGGACAGACGCTCAAGGCGCGCGGGCTGGCGGTCACGCGCCTCGCGCGCGGCGTGCCGGTGGGCGGCGAGCTCGAGTACGTCGACGCGGGCACCATCGCCCGCGCAATGCTCGATCGTCGCACGATGTAAGCCGGGCGCCGCCTGCCGGCGGCGCCGTTCCTCATGCCAGGGAGACACATGAGCACCAGCCAGGGCCCGCTCGCGGGCGTCAAAGTGCTCGAATTCGGAACGCTGATCGCGGGGCCGTTCGCGTCGCGGCTGTTCGCCGAATTCGGCGCGGAAGTGATCAAGATCGAGGATCCGAACGGCGGCGACCCGCTGCGCAAGTGGCGCAAGCTCCACCCGGAGCAGGGCGGCACGTCGCTGTGGTGGTCGGTACAGGCGCGCAACAAGAAATCGGTCACGCTCAACCTGAAAGCTGACGCCGGCAAGGCGATCGCGCGGCAGCTCGCGAGCGAGGCCGACATCGTGATCGAGAACTTCCGCCCGGGCCTGCTCGAAAAGCTCGGGCTCGGCTACGACGTGCTGTCGGCCGACAATCCGGGCCTCGTGATGGTGCGCCTGTCCGGCTACGGGCAGACGGGCCCGTACCGCGACCGGCCCGGCTTCGGCGCGATCGCCGAATCGATGGGCGGGCTGCGCCACATCACCGGCTATCCGGATCTGCCGCCGCCGCGCATCGGCATCTCGATCGGCGACTCGATCGCGGCGCTGCACGGCGTGATCGGCGCGCTGATGGCGCTCCATCACCGCAAGGTCAACGGCGGCGCGGGGCAGGTGGTCGACGTTGCACTGTATGAAGCCGTCTTCAACATGATGGAAAGCGTGGTGCCCGAGTACGGCGTGTACGGGATGGTGCGCGAGCGCACCGGCGCGTCGCTGCCGGGCATCGTGCCGTCGAATACGTACGCATGCCGCGACGGCAGCATCGTGATCGGCGGCAACAGCGATCCGATCTTCAAGCGGCTGATGAAGGCGATCGAGCGCGACGACCTGGCCGACGATCCCGCGCTCGCGCAAAACGACGGGCGCGTGCCGCGCACGCAGGAAATCGACGACGCGATCGCCGCGTGGCTCGCGCCGCGCACGATCGACGAGGCTCTCGTCGTGCTCAATGCGGCCGACGTGCCGGCCGGGCGCATCTACAGCGCGGCCGACATGTTCACCGATCCGCAGTTCGTCGCGCGTCAGATGATCCAGCGTTTCAAGCTGGCCGACGGCACCGACATTCCGCTGCCGAACATCACGCCGAAACTGTCGGACACGCCGGGCGAAACACGCTGGCTCGGGCCCGAGCTCGGCGAGCATACCGACGAGGTGTTGCGCGGCCTCGGCTACGACGCACAGGCGATTGCCGCGCTGCGCGAGGCGGGCGCGATCTGAGTGCGCCGAGGCCTGCGCGCTTCGCGCCGGGCCTCCCGATGAGGGTTTCCCCAAGGCGATTTTCTTTGGGCGGAAAACCCGGTCGGCCCGGTGTTTTCCCCAGCGCGCGGAACGCCGCCGCGTCGTGCGGCGGCGCACCGCGTGTCCATGCGTATACCCGCCCGTCCGCGGTGGCCGGACTGTCGCTCTCGCGCCATCTTTCCTCGGTTACAATCGCCGGATGCGAATCCTACTCAGCAACGACGACGGCTATCTCGCCCCCGGTCTCGCCGCGCTCAGCGAAGCGCTGCAGCCGCTGGCCGAGCTTACGGTGATCGCGCCCGAGCAGAACTGCAGCGGCGCGTCGAATTCCCTCACGTTGTCGCGGCCGCTGTCGGTGCAGCGCGCAGCGGGTACGGGTTTCTTCTACGTGAACGGCACGCCGACCGATTCGGTGCACGTCGCGCTGACGGGGATGGCCGACGCGAAGCCGGACATCGTCGTGTCCGGCATCAACAACGGCCAGAACATGGGCGAAGACACGCTCTATTCGGGGACAGTTGCGGCCGCCACCGAAGGCATCATGTTCGGTGTGCCGGCCATCGCGTTCTCGCTGGTCGACAAGGGCTGGGCCCGTCTGGCCGACGCCGCGCGCGTCGCCGCGGAAATCGTCGCGCACTACCTCGCGCATCCGCTGCCGGGCAACCCGCTGCTGAACGTCAATATTCCGAATCTGCCGTACGACGAACTGAAGGGCTGGAAGGTCACGCGTCTGGGCAAGCGTCATCCGTCGCAGCCGGTGATTCGACAGACCGACCCGCGCGGCGAGCCGATCTACTGGATCGGCGCCGCGGGCGAGGCGCTGGACGCCAGCGAGGGCACCGATTTCCACGCCGTTGCAAACGGTTTCGTCTCGATCACACCGCTGCAACTCGATCTCACGCATACGCAGATGCTGCCCGCGATGCGCGAATGGGCGCGCGCCGGAGGGCGGGCTTCATGAGCGGCGAGCGCGCGAAGCGGTTCCCGCTCGCGCTCGAAGATCTCAAGCGAGCGCCACGCAAGTCGGAAGGTCGGCCCGGTGAACGCCAGACGGCGGGGGCGGTGCCGAAGGCTGCCGACAAACCCGCGGCCGTGCTGAAGCCGGTTGCGGTGAAGCCGGCCGCCGTGCGGGCGCCGCTGCCGGGTATCGCCGCCGCGAAGCCGGCGACCGCACCGAAGCCCACCGCGCTGAAGCCTGCGCTGCCGAAGCCGGCCGCGCCGAGCATCGCGCCGGCCGGCGCGTTCGCCCTCACGTCGGAACGTGTGCGCGAGCGGATGGTCGAACGCCTGCGCGCGAACGGCGTGACCGATGCGCGCGTGCTGGACGCAATGGCCGCGGTGCCGCGCCACCTGTTCGTGGATCCCGGGCTCGCGACGCAGGCCTACGAGGATTCGGCATTGCCGATCGGCCATCAGCAGACCATTTCAAAGCCGTCGGTCGTCGCGCGCATGATCGAGCTCGCGATGGCCGGCCGCACCCTCGAGCGCGTGCTCGAGATCGGCACGGGTTGCGGCTATCAGGCCGCCGTGCTGAGTCACGTGGCACGCGACGTGTATTCGATTGAACGCATCAAGCCGCTTTACGAGCGCGCGAAGCTGAACCTGCGGCCGCTGCGCGTGCCGAACATCCGTCTGCACTACGGCGACGGGCGTGTCGGCTTGCCGTCCGCGGCCCCGTTCGACGCGATCGTGAT
Organism: Burkholderia sp. E168m15; assembly: GCF_016586105.1. Lineage (NCBI taxonomy): Bacteria > Pseudomonadati > Pseudomonadota > Betaproteobacteria > Burkholderiales > Burkholderiaceae > Burkholderia > Burkholderia sp. E168m15. The sequence goes on along the minus strand of NZ_BCPO01000056.1, from coordinate 624 downwards.
CGCGGCGGCGGGGCTCGACGTGCCGCAGGCGCTGCTCGAGCAGCTCGCGATCGGCGGGCGGCTCGTCGCGCCGGTCGGCGCGCAGAGCGGGCAGCACCAGGTGCTCACGCTCGTCGAGCGCGTCGCGCACGCGCAATGGCGAGAGTCCCGGCTTGATCGCGTTTTCTTTGTCCCTTTAAAATCCGGAGTGATTTGAAACCGATGAGTATGTTGCGCGCGATGCAAAACAACCGATCCAGGGAACCGCTCACGTTCGCCCAGCGCGCGATCTGTGTGGCTGCGTTCTCCACGCTACTGGCCGCCTGTGCGACGCGGCTCGACAACGCGCCCGTCGTCGACCGCTCCGGGTCGCTCGGCACGACTGCCGCCGCGCAGCCCGCGGTGCCGCTCGGTCCGCCGCCGCCGGGCTTCTATCGTGTGAAGCCGGGTGACACGCTGTACCGGATTGCGCTCGAGAACGGGCAGAACTATCGCGACATCGCGACGTGGAACAATCTGGCGAACCCGAACCAGATCGAAGTCGACCAGCTGCTGCGCGTGGCGCCGCCGGGCGGCGCTGCAGTGGCGGGCACGCCGGCCGCCGCGCCGATCGTCGGTGGTGCGGTCGCGACCGCGCCGCTGAGC
>NZ_BCPO01000055.1:0-2527 GCF_016586105.1 Burkholderia sp. E168m15 | reverse complement strand
AACAAGGGTGTCAATATCGGTGGGACGGCCGGCGAGGCCGTGAAGGCGGCGGCGGACGGCCGCGTCGTTTACTCCGGCAACGGTCTGCGTGGTTACGGCAACCTCATTATCATCAAACACGATGCAACTTACCTCACGGCGTATGCACACAATCGCGCTTTGATGGTAAAAGAGGGGGACGCGGTAACGAAGGGGCAGAAGATCGCCGAGATGGGTAACAGCGATGCCGACCGCGTGATGCTGCATTTCGAGGTTCGCCGGCAGGGTAAGCCTGTCGATCCGCTGAAGTATTTGCCGCCTCAATAACCGAGACGACCATGCCGAAATCGAAGCGCCACGAGCCGCAAGCCGAGTCTGAGAAGATCAGTCGTGCCACGCAAGCATCGGTGGGGCGAGTGGGTGCTTCGACGGACGACGAAGAGGATGTCGCGGAAAACGAACGTGATCTCGAGGCACGCGACGCCGACGCGGACGGTGGCGACGACGAGCGCGAAGGCCGCCAGGAAGCCGCGCCCGACGTCGACGATTTCCGCACGCTGCTGCAGGCCGAGCTCACGGCCGACACGATCCAGCATTACCTGAACCGCATCAGCGTGAAGCCGCTGCTGACCGTCGAGGAAGAGCAGCGTTATTCGCGTCTCGCGAAGGCCGGCGAATTCGAGGCGCGGCAGGTGATGATCGAGCGCAATCTGCGGCTCGTCGTCAGTATCGCGAAGGGCTACCTGAACCGCGGCGTGCCGCTGCTCGACCTGATCGAGGAAGGCAACCTCGGCCTGATGCACGCGATCGAGAAATTCGACCCGACGCGCGGTTTCCGTTTCTCGACCTACGCGACGTGGTGGATCCGGCAGAGCATCGAGCGGGCGATCATGAATCAGGCCCGCACGGTGCGCCTGCCCGTGCACGTGATCCGCGAACTGAACCAGGTGCTGCGCGCGAAGCGCCACCTCGAAAAGAACTCGATGTCGACGGGCGAAGCGGCCGAACGCCGCGAAGCCAGCATCGACGACATCGCCTATCTCACCGGCAAGACCGCCGAGGAAGTCACCGATATCCTCGCGCTCAACGAGCACACGGCGTCACTCGATGCGCCGCTCGACCTCGATCCCGCGAGCAGCCTGCTCGACCTGCTGCCCGACGACCAGAGTCAGTCGCCCGACGCCGAGGTGCAGCACCGCGAGCTCGAAACGCTGACGCGCGCGTGGCTGTCGCGTCTGTCCGACAAGCACCGGCACGTGATCGAGCGCCGCTTCGGTCTGAACCACATCGAACCGGCGACGCTCGAGGAGCTCGCCGACGAGATGGGGCTCACGCGCGAACGCGTGCGGCAGATCCAGCAGGAAGCGCTGGTGCGCCTCAAGCGGTTCTTCGCCTCCAACGGCGTGCGCAAGGACGCCGTTCTGTAACCGATGACCCCGATTCTTGTTTTTGACATCGAGACGATTCCCGATGTCGACGGCATTCGCCGTCTGGAAGACCTGCCCGCGACGCTCGACGATGCCGCGGTGGCCGAACACGCGTTCGCCGCACGCCGCGAGAAGACCGGCGGTGATTTCCTGCCGCACCACCTGCAGCGGATCGCGGCGATCTCGTGCGTGTTTCGCGACAACAACGGTTTTCGCGTGCGCTCGCTCGGGACGCCGCAGGACAACGAAGCGACGCTGATCCAGTCGTTCTACCGCGTGATCGAGAAATACACGCCGCAACTCGTGTCGTGGAACGGCGGCGGTTTCGATCTGCCGGTGCTCCATTACCGCGCGCTCGTGCACGGCATTCCCGCCACCCGCTACTGGGATCTCGGCGAGGACGACCGTGAATTCAAGTGGAACAACTACATTTCGCGCTATCACTCGCGGCATACCGACCTGATGGATGTGCTCGCGATGTATCAGGCGCGGGCGAACGCGCCGCTCGATGCGCTCGCGAAGCTGTGCGGCTTTCCGGGCAAGCTCGGAATGGACGGCAGCCAGGTGTGGCCGGCGTTCCGGGACGGGCGGATCGACGAAATCCGCAATTATTGCGAAACCGACGTCGTCAACACCTACCTGCTGTATTGCCGGTTCCAGTTGATGCGCGGCGGCCTGACGCCGAGCGAGTATGCGGACGAGATCCTGCTCGTGAAGAACGCGCTTGCGCAGGAACCGGCGCCGCACTGGGTCGAATACCTCGCCGGCTTCGACGCGTAGCGCGGGCGGCCCGCGCTGTCGCCGGTGCGATCAACCCAGTTCGAGCAGCACCGGCTGGTGATCGGATGCGCGTACGTCGCCGTCGATCTCGCAGCCGATGATGCGCGGCAACAGCGTGTCGGTCACGAACACGAAATCGCACGCGAGCGGCCCGTCCGACCATTGCACCGTATCGTAGACGCCGGCCGTCGGCGGCGGTGTATGGCCGGGGTGCCGCGCGACCCACGCGTCGACGAAACTCGGCGCGTCGGCAATCGGCTCCAGGAAGCGCCGGTACGCGTCGCTGTCGAATGCGCTGTTGAAATCACCGCAGACGATCGCATCGCGCGGCTGTCCGGTCG
>NZ_BCPO01000054.1:0-32867 GCF_016586105.1 Burkholderia sp. E168m15 | reverse complement strand
GCCCGGCCGGATGGCCGGCAGATCGGCGCCGATGGCGTCGACGATCGTATAGCCGGGCAGCAGCGCCGCGAGTTCGGCGAACTGGTCGGGGCCGGGCCGGCCGGGTAGAGCATCGAAGCCGCGTGTAAGCTCCTGCAGGCAGAGCACGTCGAAATCGCCGAGCCGGCGGATGGCCGCGACGGTGCGGGGAAGATCGACGACGCCGTCCGCGTCCCGACCCCATTGGATGTTCCAGTCGATCAATCGCATGGCCGAGTCTCCTTGGTCTGGTGCTGCGAGCAGAACCCGTGCCGTCGGTGGGGCCGCGCTGCGGGCAATGGGAGGCGGTCCTCAGTCGCTCACGCGCGGCGCAGCGCGGCATCGGCCTGCGCATCGGCAGCGGCGCTTGCGCGACGAAAGCACGCGACGGGGGCCTTCGTCGTCTACAATCTCGCCTTCTTCAACGTTTGTCAGGAAAAGCTGGTGTCCGAAGCCGTCCCCACTTCTGCGCGCAAATCGAAAAATGCGCCCGTCGCGCCCGGGCCTGCCCCGGTTCTCGAGATCGAATCGCTCGACATGGAAGCGCGCGGTGTCGGCCGCACGATGACCGAGGACGGCGAGCCGGGCAAGGTGATCTTCGTCGAAGGCGCGCTGCCGGGCGAACGCGTGACCTATTCGAGCTATCGCCGCAAGCCGAGCTACGAGCAGGCGACGGTTGTCGACATTCTGCGCCCGAGCGTCATGCGCACCCAGCCGAAGTGCACGTTCTTCGGCACCTGCGGCGGCTGCTCGATGCAGCATCTCGACATGCGCGCGCAGGTGGCGGTCAAGCAGCGCGTGCTGGAAGATAATCTGTGGCACCTGGCGAAGCTGCGCGCGGAAACGATGTTCGCGCCGATCCACGGCCCGTCGTGGGGCTATCGCTACCGGGCGCGCCTGACCGTGCGCAACGTCGCGAAGAAGGGCGGCGTGCTGGTCGGCTTCCACGAGAAGAAGAGCAGCTACGTGGCCGACATGACGAGCTGCGAAGTGCTGCCGCCGCATGTGTCGGCGATGCTCGTGCCGCTGCGGCGGCTCGTCGAGGGGCTGTCGATTCGCGACCGGATGCCGCAGATCGAGCTCGCGGTCGGCTCGACCGTCACGGCGCTCGTGCTGCGCGTGCTGGAGCCGATCAACGCGGACGACGAAGCGCTGCTGCGCGCGTTCGCGGACGAGCACAAGGTGCAGTTCTGGCTGCAGCCGAAGGGGCCGGACACGGTGACGCCGTTCTATCCGCTCGACGTGTCGCTCGACTACACGCTGCCGGAATTCGGCATCCGCATGCCGTTCAAGCCGACCGATTTCACGCAGGTCAATCACCAGATCAACCGCGTGCTGGTGGGCCGCGCGCTGCGCTTGCTCGCGCCGTCGCGCGACGATCGCGTGCTCGACCTGTTCTGCGGGATCGGCAACTTCACGCTGCCGCTCGCGCGGCTGTCGCGCGAAGTGATGGGCATCGAGGGCAGCGACACGCTGACCACGCGCGCGCTGGCGAACGCACGCGAGAACGGTGTCGACGGCCACACGACGTTCGCGTGCCGGAACCTGTTCGAGGTGACGGGCGACGATCTCCGTGCGCTCGGCGCATTCGACAAGTTCCTGATCGACCCGCCGCGCGAAGGCGCGCTCGCGGTATCGAAGGCGCTGGCCGAGATCGCGCAGAGCGGCGCAGGCCCGTTGCCGAAGCGCATCGTCTACGTGTCGTGCAACCCGTCGACGCTCGCGCGCGATGCGGGCCTGCTCGTGCACGAGGCCGGCTACCGGCTGAAGGGCGCCGGGGTCGTGAACATGTTCCCGAATACGTCGCACGTCGAATCGATCGCGCTGTTCGAGCGCGACTGAGCCGGGCGGCGGACGTAAAAAAACCGGCCCGCGGGCCGGTTTTTCATGGTGCGTGCCGAACGTCAGTTGCGGTTGCCGCCGAAGATGCCGAGCAGCGCGAGCAGGTTCGTGAACACGTTGTACAGATCGAGGTAGATCGCGAGCGTGGCCGAGATGTAGTTCGTCTCGCCGCCGTTCACGACGCGCTGGACGTCGAACAGCATGTAGGCCGAGAAGATCGCGATCGCGAGCACCGACACGGTGAGCATCAGCGCGGGCAGTTGCAGGAAGATGTTCGCGACCGACGCGAGCAGGATCACGATCACGCCCATGAACAGCCACTTGCCGAGCCCCGAGAAGTCGCGCTTGCTGACGGTGGCGATCGTCGCCATCGTGGCGAAGATGATGCCGGTGCCGCCGAACGCGAGCATGATCAGCGACGGGCCGTTCGAGAAGCCGAGGATGAAGCTCAGCAGCCGCGACAGCATCAGGCCCATGAAGAACGTGAAGCCGAGCAGCACGAACACGCCGGCCGCGCTGTTTTTCGTCCGCTCGATCGCGAACATGAAGCCGAACGCGATCGCGAAGAACGCGAGCAGGCTCATCATCGGGCTCGTGGCCGCGAACAGCGAGAAGCCCGTCGCGACGCCGACCCAGGCGCCCAGCACGGTCGGCACCATCGATAGCGCGAGCAGCCAGTACGTGTTCCGCAGCACGCGGTTGCGAACCTCGGCGGTGCTGACGGAACCGCCGCGGCCGAAATTGTACGGATAGTCGTTCATGGTTTCTCCTAACATTGAACGCGTGGGCGTCCGGGGCCGGTTCGGCGCGCGCGATGTGCGGCGCAGCAAACCGGGGCAGCTATGGCTAAGATAGGTTCCGTGCCGGGAGGTTTCAATGGCCCGGCGGCACAAAACATATGGATTCTGAACCTTTCATTCGTGTAAGGGTTCAATCGCAATGATACACGGGATCGTGCTACAATAGCGGATTCATTTGAACCTGTAACTTCTTAATTTTTTGGAGTTTTTATGGCAATCGAGCGCACCCTGTCGATCATCAAGCCGGATGCGGTGGCAAAGAACGTGATCGGCCAGATCTACAGCCGTTTCGAAGGCGCCGGCCTGAAGATCGTCGCATCGCGCATGGCACACCTGTCGCGTGCTGACGCAGAGAAGTTCTATGCAGTTCACGCAGCGCGTCCGTTCTTCAAGGATCTCGTCGATTTCATGATCTCGGGCCCGGTGATGATCCAGGTTCTGGAAGGTGAAGGCGCGATCCTGAAGAACCGCGACCTGATGGGCGCGACGGATCCGAAGAAGGCGGAAAAGGGCACGATCCGCGCCGACTTCGCCGACAGCATCGACGCGAACGCCGTGCACGGCTCGGACGCTGCGGAAACGGCAGCGGTCGAAATCGCGTTCTTCTTCCCGGAAATGAACGTTTACTCGCGTTAAGCCCTGGCTGACAGCAAGTAGGCAGGATTCAGCGCACGCGGCAAGGCAGCACATCATGACGAGCGAAACTTCCGTCAATCTTCTCGACTTCGACGCCGAGGGTCTTGTCGCGTACTGCGGCAGCCTGGGCGAGAAGCCGTTCCGCGCCAAGCAGTTGCAGCGCTGGATCCACCAGTACAACGCCGGCGATTTCGACGGCATGACCGATCTCGCGAAGTCCCTGAGAGAAAAGCTCAAGGGCCGCGCGTCGATCGTGATGCCGGACATCGCCAGCGATCACGTTTCCACCGACGGCACGCGCAAGTGGCTGATCGACGTCGGAAACGGCAATGCGGTCGAAACCGTGTTCATCCCGGAAGAGACGCGCGGCACGCTGTGCGTGTCGTCGCAGGCCGGGTGCGCGGTGAACTGCCGCTTCTGCTCGACGGGCAAGCAGGGCTTCTCCCGCAACCTGTCGACAGCCGAAATCATCGGCCAGCTCCGGATGGCCGAATTTGCACTGCGAGCGTCGCTGGGCCGCGCGCCCGGCCCGAACGGCAAGGCCGAACGGGTCGTCACCAACGTGGTGATGATGGGCATGGGCGAGCCGCTCCTGAATTACAGCGCGGTCGTCCCCGCGATGCGGCTGATGCTCGACGACAACGCGTACGGCCTGTCGCGCCGTCGCGTCACGCTGTCGACGTCCGGCGTGGTGCCGATGATGGACCGCCTCGGCGCCGAGTTGCCGGTCGCGCTGGCCGTTTCGCTGCATGCGCCGAACGACGCGCTGCGCGACGAGCTGGTGCCGCTCAACAAGAAGTATCCGCTTCGCGAGCTGATGGCTGCGTGCCAGCGTTATCTGAAGGTCGCGCCGCGCGACTTCATCACTTTCGAATACTGCATGCTCGACGGCGTCAACGACACCGAAGCGCATGCGCGCGAACTGCTGGCCGTCACGCGTGACGTGCCGTGCAAGTTCAACCTGATCCCGTTCAATCCGTTTCCGGAATCGGGCCTCATCCGCTCGAAGCCGGAGCAGATCAAGCGCTTCGCGCAAGTCCTCATCGACGCGGGTGTCGTCACGACCGTGCGCAAGACGCGCGGCGACGACATCGACGCCGCGTGCGGGCAGTTGGCCGGCGCGGTGAAGGATCGTACGCGCCTCGCGGAACGAACGGGCGCAGCAGGAAAAATCATCGAAGTTCGGGCAGTTTGACGGGGGCACCTGGCCGGGGTGCCCGAACCCTTTGGCGGTGCAACACGCGAATAGCGATCGGTCGCGGCGCCTCGGCGCCGCGCATGGTATGAACCGTTGCGGGTGCCGGCCGGCAGGAGTCGGCGGCAGCCGCCAGTGAAGAAGAATCGACGCGAGGACAAGGATGAGTGAGCCGCAGCCGTCTAACGGCGCAGAGACGAATGCCGCGAAGCCGGCACCGGCCGGACTGGAATCGCTGGCGGCGGTCGGCAGCCGGCTGGCGCAGCTTCGGGAGACGAAGGGCTGGTCGGTCGACGACGTGTCGGCGCGACTCAAGGTCGCGCCGCAAAAGCTCCGGGCGCTCGAGTCTGGCGACATCAGCCATTTGCCTGGGGTGACGTTCGCGCTCGGTGTCGTGCGCAGCTACGCGAAGATGCTCGGCGTCGATCCGGAACCGTTCGCGCAGGCGCTGCGCCGCGAGCGCGGGGTGCCGGAAGTCGACCTGTCGATGCCTGCGTCGTCGGGCACGGATCTGCCGCGCGGCCGCGTGTCGATTCCGCTGGGCGGCTCGTCGCGCCACCATCCTTGGCTGTGGGGAACGGGGATCGTTATCGTCGCGGTGGTCGCCGTACTGATGTGGCACACTGGCGGCGATTCGTCGAGCCTGCTCGCACGCTTCAAGGGCGGCGAGGCCGAGCATGCGTCGGCCGCGAGTGCGACGGCGGCATCGTCGTCGGCTGAAGAAGCGGCCACGAACGGCGCGTCGGCAGCGGTTGCGAATGAGGTTCCGGCCCCGGCTGCTGCATCGGCGACTCCGGCGCAGGCGATCGCGTCGGCCGTTCCGGCGCCTGCGGCCCCAGTCGCGACGGCGGCTGCGTCGCAGCCCGTGGCGGCAACGGCGGCGGCCAGCGCGGCCGCACCGGCCCAGCCGGCGAGCGTCGTGGTGGCGGCAGGCCAGTCGATGGTCGAACTGAAGGTCAAGCAGGATTGCTGGTTCAGCGTGCGCGACAAGAACGGCAAGGAGCTGTTCTCGGCGCTGGTGCGCGCCGGCGAAACGAAGCAGGTGGCCGGTGACGGGCCGTTCAAGGTCACGATCGGCAACAAGGCCGGCCTCGACGCGGTTGCGTTCGACGGAAAACCGGTCGATCCGGCAAAATATTCGGCAGCGCGGGGTAACGTGGCGCGGTTCACGTTGCCCTGACGTCAAGCGCCGTGGCGAAGGCCTGTCGTCGATCTCGGCAGGCCGTGAGGGCACGGCGCTTTTTCAATTCATGCGCCACGTTGCGGCGCATTCCGCGTAAATGGATCTATCGATGCAATCCGAAGCTCAATCCCCACGCAGCAGTCAGATTTGTTCAACCGAGCCGGTGTTCGGCGGGCATCAGCCGCGCCGCGTATCGCATGCGGTGGATGTCCGCTGGGGCGGGCAACTCGTGACGATCGGCGGCGACGCGCCGGTGCGCGTGCAGTCGATGACGAATACCGACACGGCCGATGCGATCGGCACGGCGATCCAGATCAAGGAACTCGCGAATGCGGGCTCCGAGCTGGTGCGCATCACGGTCAACACGCCCGAAGCCGCGGCCGCCGTGCCGGCGATCCGCGAGCAGCTCGACCGGATGGGCGTGACCGTGCCGCTCGTCGGCGATTTCCACTACAACGGCCACCTGCTGCTGCGCGACTATCCGGGCTGCGCCGAGTCGCTGTCGAAGTACCGGATCAACCCCGGTAACGTCGGTCAGGGTGCGAAGCGCGACACGCAGTTCGCGCAGATGATCGAGGCCGCGGCGAAGTACGACAAGCCGGTGCGGATCGGCGTGAACTGGGGCAGCCTCGACCAGGACCTGCTCGCACGCATGATGGACGAGAACGGCGCGCGCGCGCAGCCGTGGGACGCGCAGAGCGTGATGTACGAGGCGCTGATCCAGTCGGCCATCGGCTCGGCCGAACGCGCGGTCGAGCTCGGCCTCGGCCGTGACCGCATCGTGTTGTCGTGCAAGGTCAGCGGCGTGCAGGACCTGATCGCCGTGTACCGCGAACTCGGCCGCCGCTGCGGCTTCGCGCTGCACCTCGGGCTGACCGAGGCCGGCATGGGCTCGAAGGGGATCGTCGCGTCGACGGCCGCGCTCGGCGTGCTGCTGCAGGAAGGGATCGGCGACACGATCCGCATCTCGCTGACGCCGGAGCCGGGCGCGTCGCGCACCGGCGAAGTGATCGTCGGCCAGGAAATCCTGCAGACGATGGGCCTGCGCTCGTTCGCGCCGATGGTGATCGCGTGCCCGGGCTGCGGCCGCACGACGAGCACGCTGTTCCAGGAACTCGCGATGCAGATCCAGACCTACCTGCGCGAGCAGATGCCGGTCTGGCGCAAGGAATATCCGGGCGTCGAGAAGATGAACGTCGCGGTGATGGGCTGCATCGTCAATGGCCCGGGCGAATCGAAGCACGCGAACATCGGCATCAGCCTGCCGGGTTCGGGCGAGAACCCGGCCGCGCCTGTCTTCATCGACGGCGAGAAGGTCAAGACGCTGCGTGGCGAGCGGATCGCCGAGGAATTCCAGCAGATCGTCAGCGACTACGTCGCACGCAATTACGGCCGCACCGAGGCCCTGAACTAATTCGTCCACACACACGAACGATGACTGAACAGAAACGCAAGATCGAGAAGCTCACCGGCGTCAAAGGCATGAACGACATCCTTCCGCAGGATGCCGGCCTGTGGGAATTCTTCGAAGCTACCGTGAAATCGCTGCTGCGCGCGTACGGCTACCAGAACATCCGCACGCCGATCGTCGAACATACGCAGCTCTTCACGCGTGGCATCGGCGAGGTCACGGACATCGTCGAGAAGGAGATGTACAGCTTCACCGACGCGCTGAACGGCGAGAACCTGACGATGCGCCCGGAAAACACCGCGGCCGTCGTGCGTGCGTCGATCGAGCACAACATGCTGTACGACGGCCCGAAGCGCCTGTGGTACATCGGCCCGATGTTCCGTCACGAGCGTCCGCAGCGCGGCCGCTATCGCCAGTTCCACCAGGTCGGCGTCGAGGCGCTCGGCTTCGCGGGTCCCGATGCGGATGCCGAGATCATCATGATGTGCCAGCGCCTGTGGGACGACCTCGGCCTGACCGGCATCAAGCTCGAGATCAACTCGCTCGGCCTCGCCGAAGAGCGCGCCGCGCACCGCGTCGAACTGATCAAGTACCTCGAGCAGTTTGCCGACGTGCTCGACGAGGACGCGAAGCGCCGCCTGTATACGAACCCGCTGCGCGTGCTCGACACGAAGAACCCGGCGCTGCAGGACATCGCGCAAAACGCACCGAAGCTGATCGATTTCCTCGGCGACGAATCGCGCGCGCATTTCGAAGGGCTGCAGCGCCTGCTGCTCGCGAACAACATTCCGTTCAAGATCAACCCGCGTCTGGTGCGTGGCCTCGATTACTACAATCTGACCGTGTTCGAATGGGTGACCGACAAGCTCGGCGCACAGGGCACGGTCGCGGCCGGCGGCCGCTACGATCCGCTGATCGAGCAGCTCGGCGGTAAGCCGACCGCCGCGTGCGGCTGGGCGATGGGCATCGAGCGCATCCTCGAGCTGCTGAAGGAAGAGGATCTCGCGCCCGAGCAGGAAGGCGTCGACGTGTACGTCGTGCACCAGGGCGACACCGCGCGCGAACAGGCGTTCATCGCGGCCGAGCGTCTGCGCGACACGGGCCTCGACGTGATCTTCCACTGCAGCGCCGACGGCGCGCCGGCGAGCTTCAAGTCGCAGATGAAGCGGGCCGATGCAAGCGGCGCCGCGTTCGCGGTGATCTTCGGCGAAGAAGAGGTCGCGAACGGCACGGTGGGCGTGAAAGCGTTGCGCGGCGCGGGTGCGGAAGGGGAAAAGAACGTTCAGCAGACCGTACCGGTCGAAAGCTTGACCGAATTCCTAATCAATGCGATGGTTGCATCCGCCGAAGACGGCGACGACTGATCGCGCTGGCATCCGCTCGACAAGAAAAGCCTGAACAGGAAGGAATCGCTCGCCGATGAGTTATCACGACGAACAAGAATCGATTGAAAGTCTCAAGGCGTGGTGGGCCCGCTGGGGCAACCTCACCACGTGGATCGTGCTCGCGGCGCTCGTCGTCGCGGCCGGTTTCAACGGCTGGAACTACTGGCAGCGCCGTCAGGCTGCCGAGGCGTCCGGGCTGTACGAGCAGGTCCAGAAGGCTGCCGCCGCGAACGACAAGGCAACGATGGCCCGCGCGGCTGCCGACATGGAAGACAAGTTCGGCAGCACGCCGTATGCGCAGATGACGGCGCTCGCGGCCGCGAAGACGCTGTATGCGGCCGGCGATGCGGCCGGCGCGAAGGCTCAGCTGCAATGGGCCGTCGATCACGCCAAGGACGACGAGTACAAGCAGATCGCGAAGCTGCGTCTCGCGTCGCTGCTGCTCGACGAGAAGGCGTACGATGCGGGCCTCGCGCTGCTGTCGGGTACGCCAGTCGATGCATTCAAGGGCCTCGTGGCCGATCGTCGCGGCGATCTGCTTGCCGCGCAAGGCAAGACCGACGACGCGCGCGCGGCATACAAGCTCGCGCTCGACGGCCTGTCGAAGGACGACCAGTCCGCGCGCCAGCTCGTGCAGTTCAAGCTGGACGCGCTCGGCGGCTGAATTCCGGTCCCCTCAACCTCTTAACTCTGCTTCGCTAACCGATGAATTTGCTGAAACGTTACGCTGTGCCCGTTGCCTGCGCGGCGGCTGTCCTCGCTTTGACGGCTTGCTCGTCGTCGAAGGATGCGCGCCGCGTGCCGACGCCGCTCACCGAGTTCAAGCCCGTCATGGACGTGCAACAGGTCTGGAAGGCGAGCGTCGGCAAGGGCGGACGCTACCTGTTCTCGCCAGTGGCCGTGGGCGACGCGGTCTATGCGGCGGGCGAAAACGGTGCGGTCGAGAAGATCGACGCGAAGACGGGCCAGACGCTGTGGCGCTCGAAGGTCGGTTCGGACCTGTCGGCCGGGGTCGGCAGCGACGGCAACCTGACCGCGGTCGGTGCGTTGAAGGGCGGCGTGTTCGTGCTGGGCCCGGACGGCAAGCAACTGTGGAAGACCAGCGTGCAAGGCGAGATCTTCTCGCCGCCGCTCGTCGGCAACGGCCTCGTGGTCGTCCGCACGATCGACGGCCAGGTGATCGCGTTCAACGCGCAGACGGGCGAGCAGAAGTGGAACTACCGCAACCGTGCGGTGCCGCTGAACCTGCGCGTGTCGGCGGGCATGACGTTCGCGGGCGACGCGGCCGTGCTCGCGGGCTTCCCGGGCGGCGGTCTGGTCGCGATCAACCTGCAGACGGGTGAGCCGTTCTGGCAAACCCCGGTGTCGTTCCCGAAGGGCGTGACCGAAGTCGAGCGCATCAACGACGTCAGCGGCCCGCCGACGCTCGTGGGCGCGGAAGCCTGCGCGGTGACGTTCCAGGGGCAGCTCGGCTGCTTCGATGCAAACTCGGGCCGGCCGCTGTGGGAAAAGCCGTTCTCGAGCCGCAGCGGCCTTGCGCAGGACGATTCGGTGGTCGCCGGCGGCGACGACTGGTCGGTCGTCACCGCGTACGATGCGGCCACGGGCAACCAGCTCTGGCGCAACGACAAGCTGAAGAGCCGTGACGTCGGCGTGCCGTACCTGCTCGGGCATGCGGTCGTGATGGGCGACTACAAGGGCTTCGTGCACTTCCTGTCGCGCGAGGACGGCAGCTTCATCGCGCGGATGAAGACCGACGGCAGCGCGATTACGGCGGCGCCGGTCCTCGCGGGCAACACGCTCGTCGTGCAGACGAAGGACGGCGGCCTGTACGGGTTCCGTCCGCGCTGACGCGCAGGAAACAGGTGCGGCCGTGGCGCGGCGGGCAGGTCCCGCGTGCCGCGGCCGCGCGACTTGAAGGCGGCCGGCGTTCCCGGCCGCTCGGTATTTGAAAGGCAGTTCGAGACGAAAGACGACGGCGCGCAACGCGTGCCGGGCGCGCGCATCCGGCGCGGCGCGAATTCGTGATATTTTCATTCAGCGCAGCCGCCCGCAGCAGCGGGCCTCCCGCTGCTGCGCTTCACCGTAGAAAACACAGATGAAACCGGTCATTGCCCTCGTTGGGCGCCCCAATGTGGGGAAATCCACGCTGTTCAACCGGCTCACGCGCTCGCGCGATGCGCTGGTCGCCGACTTGCCCGGCCTGACGCGCGATCGCCATTACGGCGAAGGGCGCGTCGGCGAACGGCCTTACCTGGTCGTCGATACGGGCGGCTTCGAACCCGTCGCGAAGGACGGCATCCTGCACGAAATGGCGCGCCAGACGCGGCAGGCCGTCGAGGAAGCCGACGTCGTCGTGTTCATCGTCGACGGCCGTAACGGGCTCGCGCCGCAGGACAAGTCGATCGCCGACTACCTGCGCAAGACCGGCCGGCCGATCTTCCTGGTCGTCAACAAGGCCGAGGGGATGAAGTACACGGCGGTCGCGACGGACTTCTACGAGCTCGGGCTCGGCGATCCGCGCGCGATCTCGGCCGCGCACGGCGACGGCGTGACCGACATGATCAACGAGGCGCTCGAAGTCGCGTACGCGGGTCAGCCCGAGGAAGCGGACGAGGACGATCCGTCGCGCGGCATCAAAATCGCGATCGTCGGCCGGCCGAACGTCGGCAAGTCGACGCTCGTCAACGCGCTGATCGGCGAAGACCGCGTGATCGCGTTCGACATGCCGGGCACGACGCGCGATTCGATCTACGTCGACTTCGAACGTAACGGCAAGAAATACACGCTGATCGACACGGCCGGCCTGCGCCGCCGCGGCAAGGTGTTCGAGGCGATCGAGAAGTTCTCGGTCGTGAAGACGCTGCAGTCGATCTCCGACGCGAACGTCGTCATTCTTCTGCTGGATGCGCAGCAGGACATTTCCGACCAGGACGCACACATCGCCGGCTTCGTCGTCGAGCAGGGCCGCGCGCTCGTGATCGGCGTCAACAAATGGGACGGTCTCGACGACCACGCGCGCGACCGCGCGAAAGCGGATTTGACCCGCAAGCTGAAATTCCTCGACTTCGCGAAATCGCACTTCATTTCGGCCGCGAAGAAGACGGGCATCGGCGCGCTGATGCGCTCGGTCGACGACGCGTACGCGGCCGCGATGGCGAAGCTGCCGACGCCGAAGCTCACGCGCGCGCTGATCGAGGCCGTCGAGTTCCAGCAGCCGCGCCGTCGCGGCCCGGTGCGTCCGAAGCTGCGCTATGCGCACCAGGGCGGCCAGAATCCGCCGATCATCGTGATCCACGGCAACGCGCTCGACGCGGTGACGGAAACGTACAAGCGTTACCTCGAAAACCGATTCCGCGAAACTTTCTCGCTGACCGGGACTCCATTGCGCATAGAGTTCCGTTCGTCGAACAACCCGTACGCGGACAAGGGCTGAAGCACGCCCCGCAAGGCATCGGCCCCATGGCCAGTGGCCGGGCGGGGCAGGCAAAATCAGCTATAGTGTAGCGATTGGCGCCGGATCTCTTTTTCTTCGTCGCCAATCCAGATCAACCTGCAAAAAAAGATGGAGTACGCCATGAGCAACAAAGGGCAATTGTTACAAGACCCGTTTTTGAACGCACTGCGCAAAGAGCACGTTCCCGTTTCGATCTACCTCGTCAACGGCATCAAGCTTCAAGGGAACATTGAATCGTTCGACCAGTACGTCGTGTTGCTCCGTAATACGGTGACCCAGATGGTTTACAAGCACGCCATCTCGACGGTCGTGCCGGCGCGCCCGGTGAATTTCCACCCGGACGCGGAAGCCTCGTCCTAACTTATCGCAGCGGCCGGCATCCGGTCGCCGCGAGCGACCGATGCCAGCCGCCTTATCTTGACACCCGATAATTTGATCAACGCAGCGCTCGTCGGCATCGATTTCGGCAAGACCGATTTCGAAGCCAGTCTCGAAGAACTCAGTCTTCTCGCCTCCAGCGCGGGGGCCCGTCCCGCCGTCACCCTCACCGGTCGTCGCGCCAGTCCCGATGCCAAGATGTTCATCGGCAGCGGCAAAGCCGATGAATTGCGGCTTGCCTGCGACGCGCACAACGTCGAAATCGTCATCTTCAACCACGCGTTGGCGCCCGCCCAGCAACGCAATCTGGAGCAGGCACTTAACAGGCGCGTGGTCGATCGCACGAGCCTCATCCTCGACATTTTCGCGCAGCGTGCCCGCAGCCACGAAGGCAAGCTGCAGGTGGAGCTCGCGCAACTTCAATACCTGTCGACCCGGCTCATTCGCGCGTGGACCCACCTCGAGCGGCAAAAGGGCGGTATCGGCCTGCGCGGCCCCGGCGAAACCCAGCTCGAAACCGACCGTCGGCTGATCGGCGAACGCATCAAGATGCTGAAGTCGCGGCTCGATCGGCTGCGCCGCCAGCACAGCACGCAGCGCCGGCAGCGCGCGCGCAGCGGCACGATGTCGGTGTCGCTCGTCGGCTATACGAACGCGGGCAAGTCGACGTTGTTCAATGCGCTGACGAAAGCGCAGGCATACGCGGCCGACCAGCTGTTCGCCACGCTCGATACGACGTCGCGGCGCGTGTATCTCGGCGACGAGGTCGGTCAGATCGTGGTGTCCGATACGGTCGGGTTCATCCGCGAGCTGCCTCACCAGCTCGTCGCGGCGTTCCGCGCGACCCTCGAGGAAACGATCCATGCGGATCTGTTGCTGCACGTGGTCGATGCGTCGAGCGCGGTCAGGCTCGAGCAGATCGAGCAGGTCAACGGCGTGCTGCACGAGATCGGCGCGGACACGATCCGACAGGTGCTGGTGTTCAACAAGATCGACGCCGTGCCCGAGCTGGCGGCCCGCGGCGACGCGGTCGAGCGGGACGAGTATGGTAATATTTCGCGCGTCTTTTTGAGCGCACGCACCGGTCAGGGTCTTGATACGTTGCGTGCCGCCATCGCCGAAATCGCCTCCGCGGAACACCTTTCCAGCGCGACGTTACCCGACGCGCTCGATGGCACGTCCGCTGAACCACACGAAGACCACACGATTTCCGAACACGGGCGCTAACCGGTCCCGGCCGGTTCGCCGGCGTCCAATCTGGTGAACAAACTCTGGTGAACGAATACAACGAGCGGAGTACCTGGCGGCGGATGCGCGCCTTGCTGTCGATCAACGATCCCCGCTGGGGACGCGGCGAAGGCAATGGCAAGGACGGGTCCCGCCCGCGCGCGAACGAATCGAAGCGTCCGCAAGGCGGCGACGGCGATGGTCCGCCCGATCTCGACGAGATGTGGCGCAACTTCAACCGGCGCCTGAGCGGCCTGTTCGGCGGCAAGGGCGGCAACGGCTTCCGTCCCGACAACGGCCGGGCCGCACGGGTCGGCGTCGGCATCGTGATCGGCGTACTGGTCGCGGTGTATGCGGGCAGCGGGCTGTTCGTCGTGCAGGAAGGCCAGACGGGCGTCGTGCTGCAGCTCGGCAAGCTGTCGGGCACGGTCGGCCAGGGCGTGCATTGGCGCGCGCCGTATCCGTTCGCGTCGCACGAGATCGTCGACACGTCGCAGGTGCGCTCGATCGAGATCGGCCGCAACAACGTCGTGCGCCTTGCAAACGTGAAGGAAGCCGCGATGCTGACGCGCGATGCCGACATCGTCGACGTGCGCTTCATCGTCCAGTACCGGATTCGTTCCGCCACCGATTACCTGTTCCGCAGCGTCGATCCCGAACGCAGCGTGTCGCAGGCCGCGCAGGCCGCGGTGCGCGCGATCGTCGGCACGCGTAGCGCGGCCGACATGCTGAACCAGGATCGCGATGCGCTGCGCGAGCAGCTTTCCACCGCGATCCAGCGCGACCTCGACCGCTACCAGTCGGGGCTCGAGGTGACGGCCGTCACGATGCAGAGCGTCGCGGCGCCCGAGCAGACCCAGGCCGCGTACGCCGAAGTCGCGAAGGCGCGGGACGAGCGCGAGGCCGCGAAGCGCGCCGCGCAGGCGTATGCAAGCGACCTGCTGCCGAAGGCGCAGGGCGATGCGGCGAAGCTCATCGACGAAGCGAAGGCGTATGCCGATCGCGTGGTCACCGAAGCCGAAGGCGACGCGGACCGCTTCAAGCAGGTCTACGCGCAGTATTCGAAGGCGCCGGCGGTCATCCGCGAGCGGATGTACCTCGAGACGATGCAGGAAATCTATTCGAACGCGACGAAGGTGTTCGTCGGCAACAAGGGCGGCAACAGCGTCGTGTATCTGCCGCTCGACAAGCTCGTCGAGCAGGGGCGGCAAAACGCCGCGGCGTCGACCGGCGCATCCGCGCCCGATGCGGCGTCGGCACCGGCCGCAACGGCGCCCTCGGCAGCCGCTGCCGCGCCGGCGAGCGCCGCACCGGCCGCCACCGCGTCGGGTGTCGACGTGCTGCGATCGCGGGACGCGTTTCGCAGCCGGTCGCGTGAAGACGATACGAAGTAACGGGGAGCGCAGAACATGAACCGAATCATTGCGCTCGTCGTCGCAATCGTGATCGTTGCCTTCGCGGCATCGTCGACGGTCCTGACCGTCGATCCGCGCCATGCGGCCGTGCTGTCGGGCCGCGACGGTACGCAGCCGGAGCTCGCGGGCCCCGGCGTCCACTTCAAGCTGCCGCCGCCGCTGCAGACGGCCACGCTGATCGACACGCGCCTGCAGTCGCTCGAGTCGGCCGATCCGCTGCAGCTGGCAACCGAAGACAAGCATGACCTGCTCGTCGCGTATGCGGTGAAGTACCGGATCAGCGATCCGATGAAATATTTCACGGCGGCGGGCGGCGATCCGGCCGCGGCGGTCGAACGACTGTCGGGCGCGCTGAAGAGCGCGCTCGGCGACGCATTCGGCAAGCGCGCGCTCGACGATGCCCTCGGCGGTCAGCGTGCGATCGCCGATGCGGCGCGCGATGCGGCGAAGGCGCAAGCGTCCGGTTTCGGCGTCGACGTCGTCGACGTCCAGCTGACGCGGGTCGACCTGCCGGCCGCGCAGACGGACGCCGTCTATCAACGGATGATCGGCGCGTTGCGCGACCAGGCGGCCCAGGTGCGTGCGCAAGGCGCGGCCGACGTCGAGCAGATCAAGGCCGACGCCGAACGCGAGCAGCAGGCCGTGCTTGCGAACGCATACAAGTCCGCGCAGACGATCAAGGGCGAGGGCGATGCGAAGGCCGCGACGATCGCCGCCGATGCGTTCGGCCGCGATCCGCAGTTCTATCAGTTCTACGCGAGCCTGCAGGCCTACCGGAATACGTTCAAGCGCAACGACATCATCGTCGTCGATCCCGACAGCGAGTTCTTCCGCTTCATGCGCAGCCCGACGGGCGGTGCCGCACCGGCGGCGCCTGCTCCCCGCAAACATTGACCTTGGGGCGCCGCGTCGAGCGGCGCCGTCGCTCGCATGGACCTGGCTGGCTCGTTGTTGCTCGCAGTAGCGCTGATGCTGATCATCGAGGGGGCGTTCCCCTTCGTGTTTCCCGTCGCCTGGCGCGACACGTTTCGTAGAATAGCCGAGCGGCCGCCGCATCATATCCGGATCGGCGGGCTGATCGTGATGGTGCTCGGGCTCGTGCTGCTGCTGCTCGCGACCTGACGGAGCCCCGATCCGGACGGCGCATCCGCCGTTCGTCCCGCCCGATTTCGAAGTTCCGATTCAACTCGCGGCGCGCGTGTCGCGCGCCGTTTCCCGTCGTAGGACCGTACCGATGTCGACCTGGTTACTTCCCGAGAATATCGCCGACGTGCTGCCGTCGGAAGCGCGCAAGATCGAGGAGCTGCGCCGCAGGCTGCTCGACCGCTTCCGTTCGTACGGCTACGAAATGGTGATGCCGCCGCTGCTCGAGTATCTCGAATCGCTGCTGACGAGCGGCGGCGCCGATCTGCGCCTGCGCACCTTCAAGCTGGTCGACCAGTTGTCGGGTCGCACGCTCGGCCTGCGCGCGGACATCACGCCCCAGGTCGCGCGGATCGACGCGCACCTGTTGAATCGTCAGGGCGTGACGCGCCTCTGCTATGCGGGCCACGTGATGCATACGCGTCCGCGCGGGCTGCACGCGACCCGCGAGCAGATCCAGATCGGCGCCGAAATCTACGGGCACGCGGGGCTGGAAGCCGATCTCGAGATCCAGCAACTGATGCTCGACGCGCTGCACCTCGCGGGCCTGTCGCGCATCCGCCTCGACCTCGGTCACGCGGGCGTGCTCGCGGCGCTGCTGGCGCGCGACGCGCAGGCCGCCGAGCGCGGCGAGTCGCTGTACGACGCGCTGTCGGGCAAGGACGTGCCGCTGCTGAACGAACTCACCGACGATCTCGGCGCCGACACGCGTGCCGCGCTGCGCGCGCTGCCGAACCTCTACGGCGACGCGAGCGTGCTCGCCGAGGCGCGCACGCGCCTGCCGGTGCTGCCGGAAATCACGCGGGCGCTCGACGATCTCGCGCAGCTTGCGTCGCAGGCGAAGGGCGTCGAAGTCGCGATCGATCTCGCCGACCTGCGCGGTTACGCGTATCACAGCGGCGCGATGTTCAGCGCCTACATCGACGGCGTGCCGAACGCGATCGCGCGCGGCGGCCGTTACGACCACGTGGGGCAGGCCTATGGCCGCTCCCGTCCGGCAACCGGCTTCTCGCTCGATCTGCGCGAGCTCGCACGGATTTCGCCGGTCGAGGCGCGCGGCACCGCGATTCTCGCGCCGTGGGCGCAGGACGACGCGCTGGGCGCGGCGGTCGCGGCGCTGCGCGATGCGGGCGAGGTCGTGATCCAGGCGCTGCCGGGCCACGACCACGTGCTCGACGAATTCGCATGCGATCGTTCGCTCGTCGAGCGCAACGGCGCATGGGTGGTCGAACCCCGATAAAGAGGCGTTCGCGGGCCGTGCTTCGGCGTGCATATCGTTGAAGCGAAACGGAAAAATTCGGAATCGCCCGCGAACATAGGTAGAATACGTTTTTAACCAGCTAACGAATCAACATGTCTGCCAGCGCAGTGAACGTGACTCCCGGGCGCAATGTCGTCGTCGTGGGAACGCAATGGGGTGATGAAGGCAAGGGCAAGATCGTCGACTGGCTGACGGACCACGCTCAGGGCGTCGTGCGTTTCCAGGGCGGTCACAACGCCGGCCACACCCTCATCATCGGCGGCAAGAAAACGATCTTGCGCCTCATTCCGTCGGGCATCATGCGTGAAGGCGTCGCCTGCTACATCGGCAACGGCGTCGTTCTGTCCCCCGAAGCACTGTTCAAGGAAATCGGCGAGCTCGAAGAAGCCGGCGTGAACGTGCGCGACCGTCTGTTCATCTCCGAAGCCACGACGCTGATCCTGCCGTACCACATCGCGATCGACCAGGCGCGCGAAGCGCGCAAGGGCGCGGGCAAGATCGGCACGACGGGCCGCGGCATCGGCCCTGCGTACGAAGACAAGGTCGGCCGCCGCGCGCTGCGCGTGCAGGACCTGTTCGACGCGAAGACCTTCGCCGATCGCCTGCGCGAAAATCTCGATTACCACAACTTCGTGCTGACCCAGTATCTGGGCGGCGCGGCCGTCGACTTCCAGGCCACGCTCGATACGATGCTCGGCTATGCCGACCGCCTGAAGCCGATGGTGGCCGACGTGTCGCGCCGCCTGTACGACGCGAACAA
The DNA here is from genome assembly GCF_016586105.1 of Burkholderia sp. E168m15. Taxonomy (NCBI): domain Bacteria; kingdom Pseudomonadati; phylum Pseudomonadota; class Betaproteobacteria; order Burkholderiales; family Burkholderiaceae; genus Burkholderia; species Burkholderia sp. E168m15. The sequence continues at coordinate 14,756 of NZ_BCPO01000054.1, read as the reverse complement.
TGCGGGCCAGAACCTGCTGTTCGAAGGTGCGCAAGGCACGCTGCTCGACATCGACCACGGCACCTATCCGTTCGTCACGTCGAGCAACTGCGTCGCCGGTGCGGCGTCGGCTGGCGCGGGCGTCGGTCCGCAGAAGCTCAACTACATTCTGGGCATCACGAAGGCGTATTGCACGCGCGTCGGCTCGGGCCCGTTCCCGAGCGAGCTGTACGATGCGGACAACCCGCAGCGCCAGGACCAGATCGGCGTCACGCTCGCGAACGTCGGCAAGGAATTCGGCTCGGTCACCGGCCGTCCGCGCCGCACCGGCTGGCTCGATGCGGCTGCGCTGCGCCGCTCGATCCAGATCAACGGCGTGTCGGGCCTGTGCATGACGAAGCTCGACGTGCTCGACGGCCTCGACGAAGTGAAGCTGTGCGTCGGCTACAAGGTCGACGGCAAGGACGTGGACATCCTGCCGCGTGGCGCGGTCGATGTCGCGCGTTGCGAACCGGTGTACGAGACGTTCGCCGGCTGGAAGGAAAGCACGGTCGGGATCAACACGTGGGACGCACTGCCGGCGAACGCGCAGGCCTACCTCGCACGCGTCCAGGAAGTGGCTGGCGTGCCGGTCGACATGGTGTCGACGGGCCCGGACCGCGACGAAACGATCCTGCTCCGCCATCCGTTCAAGGTGTAATTCCGAGATGACGCAGCAAATCACGATGACGGCGGCAGACTTGATGACCGATCCGCGCAACGACGACAAGAACCTGTGGGTAGGCTGGGACGAGTATCATCGTCTGATCGAGCTGCTCGCGCTCCAGGTGCACGCCTCCGGCTGGAAGTTCGACCAGATCCTGTGCCTCGCGCGCGGCGGCCTGCGCGTCGGCGACCAGCTGTCGCGCATCTATGACGTGCCGCTCGCGATTCTCGCGACGAGCTCGTACCGGGAAGCGGCCGGCACCGAGCAGGGCGAGCTCGACATCGCGCAGTACATCACGATGACGCGCGGCCATCTCGCGGGCAACGTGCTGCTGGTCGACGACCTCGTCGATTCCGGCGTCACGCTCGCACGCGTGCAGGAGCATCTGAAGGAGCGCTATCCGGCGGTCACGGCCGTACGTTCGGCCGTGCTCTGGTACAAGGGTTGCTCGAAGGTCAAGCCCGACTATCACACGCAGTTCCTGCCGACGAATCCGTGGATTCATCAGCCGTTCGAGGAGTGGGACACGGTTCGTCCGCACAACCTCGAGGCGTGGATCAAGCGCGGTCGCGCACAGCGCGACGGTTCGGGCGCGTAAGCGGCCGGCCGATCGAAGGAAAGCCTTGGTACGGCGCCGCTTGCGGCGCCGTTTTTCATTGGCGCGCGCGTGGCGCCACGCGGGGCGCCTTGCGGACCCGATAGGCAGGCGGCGCGGCCCCGGCTATGATGGCAGCCCTGCCACAGGTCGCGCCGGATTGCATGCGCAGCGTGGATCACGTGGTTCCACGGCAACACGGCAGGGCGGCGTTTCACGGGGGCGCGAGTAGAATAGCGCTCGTTTTGTCCGACCCGGACCCGATTATTACGCTTCATATGAACGACACGACTCACGCGACCGACGCCGCACACTCGCCGCATTCGACGCAACAACACTCGATGCGGGCGCTAGCGATAGCAGCCATCGGCGTCGTGTTCGGCGACATCGGTACCAGCCCGCTGTATTCGCTCAAGGAAGCGTTCAGCCCCGCGCACGGCATTCCGCTGACCGAAGGGTCGATTCTCGGCGTGATCTCGTTGCTGTTCTGGGCCATCTTGCTGGTGGTCGGCGTCAAGTACCTGCTGTTCGTGATGCGGGCGGACAACAACGGCGAAGGCGGCGTGCTCGCGCTGATGGCGCTGTCGCTGCGGCCGCTCGATTCGAAAACCCGTGTCGCGGGCGCGCTGATGGCGCTCGGGATATTCGGCGCGTGCATGTTCTACGGGGACGCGGTGATCACGCCGGCGATTTCCGTGATGTCGGCCGTCGAAGGTCTCGAGATCGCGACGCCGCACCTGTCCCATCTCGTGCTGCCGATCACCATCGTGATCCTGATCGCGCTGTTCTGGATCCAGCGGCACGGTACCGCGCTGGTCGGCAAGCTGTTCGGCCCGATCATGGTGCTGTGGTTCGTCGTGATCGCGGCGCTCGGTGTGTACCACATCGTTCGCGTGCCGGGCATCATCGCGGCAATCAATCCGTATTACGCGGCGTCGTTCATGGCCGACCACCTGCTGCAGGCCTACGTCGTGCTCGGCTCGGTCGTGCTGGTGCTGACCGGCGCGGAAGCGCTCTATGCGGACATGGGCCACTTCGGTGCCAAGCCGATCCGGTACGCCGCGTACGGGCTCGTGATGCCGTCGCTCGTGCTGAACTATTTCGGTCAGGGCGCGCTGCTGATCCAGAATCCGAAAGCGATCGAAAACCCGTTCTTCCTGCTGGCACCCGAATGGGGGCTGCTGCCGCTCGTCGTGCTGTCGACGGTCGCGACCGTGATTGCGTCGCAAGCGGTGATTTCCGGCGCGTACTCGCTGACGTCGCAGGCGATCCAGCTCGGCTACGTGCCGCGCATGAAGGTGCTGCATACGTCCGAGCTCGCGATCGGCCAGATCTACGTGCCGGTCGTGAACTGGCTGCTGCTGGCCGTGATCCTCTGTATCGTCGTCGGTTTCAAGAGCTCGGACAACCTCGCGGCTGCGTACGGCATCGCGGTGACGGCGACGATGGTGATCACGACCGTGCTCGCGTGCGTCGTGATGGTGAAGGTGTGGAACTGGAACCGGCTGCTGGTCGGCGCGATCATCGCGGTGTTCCTTGCGATCGACCTCGGCTTTTTCGGCGCAAACCTGCTGAAGGTCGCGCAGGGCGGCTGGCTGCCGCTCGGCATCGGCGCGCTGCTGTTCTTCCTGCTGATGACCTGGTACAAGGGGCGTCACATCGTCAAGGAACGCACGGCGGCCGACGGTATTCCGCTGGAGCCGTTCCTGCAGGGGCTGCTCGCGCATCCGCCGCACCGGGTGTCCGGCACCGCGATCTACCTGACCGGCAACGACAAGCTCGTCCCCGTCAGCCTGCTGCACAACCTGAAGCACAACAAGGTCCTGCACGAGCGGACCATTTTCCTGACGTTCGTCACGCGCGACATTCCGTACGTGCGCGACGACAAGCGCCAGAGCGCGCGCGACGCGGGCGGCGGCCTGTACATCGTCAAGGCCGAGTACGGCTTCAACGAGACGCCGGACGTGAAGGCCGTGCTCGAGGAATTCGGCCGGACGCACCACATGATGTTCGAGTTGATGGACACGTCGTTCTTCCTCGCGCGCGAAACGGTCGTGCCGACGCATCTGCCGGGGATGTCGATCTGGCGCGAGCGCGTATTCGCGTGGATGCACCAGAATGCCGCGAAGCCGACCGATTTCTTCGCGATTCCGGCGAACCGCGTCGTCGAGCTCGGGACGAAGATCGAGATCTGACGAGCGCGGCGCGCGCCGCGTTTGTCCAGATAATGAAAAAGCCCGCCTTTCGGCGGGCTTTTTTGTACGTCGACGGCTGTTCGCGTGCTCAGCGCTTCAGCTTCGCGAATGCCGCGGCCATCGCGCCGGCCGGCTCCGGTTCGCGCGAACGCTGCGGGCGGGCGGCGCCGCGCCCCGCATTGCCGCGATCCTGGCCGCCGCGCGAGGTCATGCCGGGCGCTGCCGCGTCGTCGTCGAGGCGCATCGTCAGCGCGATGCGCTGGCGCTTCACGTCGACGTCGATCACTTTCACCTTGACGACCTGGCCGGCCTTCACGACTTCGTGCGGGTCCTTGATGAACTTCGTCGACATCGCCGACACGTGGACGAGGCCGTCCTGGTGCACGCCGATATCCACGAACGCGCCGAACGCCGCGACGTTCGTCACGACGCCTTCGAGCGTCATGCCCGGCACGAGATCCGAGACCTTCTCGACGCCTTCGCGGAACGTGGCCGTCTTGAATTCCGGACGCGGATCGCGGCCCGGTTTCTCCAGTTCGGCCAGGATGTCGCGCACGGTCGGCAGGCCGAAACGTTCGTCAACAAATTCCGTCGGCGACAGACCCGACAGCGCTTCGCGGTTGCCGAGCACGTCGTCGATGCGCTTGTTGATCTTCGCGAGCATCCGCTCGACGACCGGATACGCTTCCGGGTGCACCGACGAGCGGTCGAGCGGGTTCTCGCCGCCGTTGATGCGCAGGAAGCCGGCGGCCTGTTCGAAAGTCTTGTCGCCGAGGCGCGGCACCTTGCGCAGGTGCTCGCGCGACGGGAACGGGCCGTTTGCATCGCGATAGTCGACGATGTTGCGCGCGAGCGTCGCGTTCAGGCCCGACACGCGGGCGAGCAGCGGGGCCGACGCGGTGTTCGCGTCGACGCCGACCGCGTTCACGCAATCCTCGACGACCGCGTCGAGCGAGCGGGCGAGTTCGCGCTGGTTCACGTCGTGCTGGTACTGGCCGACGCCGATCGCCTTCGGCTCGATCTTCACGAGCTCGGCGAGCGGGTCCTGCAGGCGGCGGGCGATCGACACGGCGCCGCGCAGCGATACGTCGAGATCCGGGAATTCCTTCGCGGCGAGCTCGGACGCCGAGTAGACCGATGCGCCGGCTTCCGACACGACGATCTTCTGCAGCCGCAGCTCCGGGTGTTTCGCGATCAGTTCGCTCGCGAGCTTGTCGGTTTCGCGCGATGCGGTGCCGTTGCCGATGCTGATCAGCTCGGCCTGCGTCTGCGCGGCGATGCGCGCGAGTTTTGCGATCGAGCCGTCCCAGTCGCGGCGCGGCTCGTGCGGGTAGATCGTGTCGGTCGCGAGCACCTTGCCGGTGCGGTCGACGACCGCGACCTTCACGCCCGTACGCAGGCCGGGGTCGAGGCCGATCACGGCCTTCGGGCCGGCCGGCGCGGCCAGCAGCAGGTCGTTCAGGTTGCGCGCGAACACGCGGATCGCTTCGGTTTCGGCCGTTTCGCGCAGCTGCGTGAGCAGTTCGTTCTCGATATGCGGCTGCACCTTCACGCGCCAGCACCAGCGGCAGACGTCGGACAGCCATTTGTCGGCCGGGCGATTCTGGTTCGCGATGCCGAAATGGCGCGCGATCATCGCCTCGCCGGGATGCGGCACCTGCGCGTCGAGCTCTTCGCCGAGGCCGAGCTTGATCGTCAGCACGCCGGCGTTGCGGCCGCGGAACAGCGCGAGCGCACGGTGCGACGGCACAGTCTTGATCGTTTCCGCGTAGTCGTAATAATCGCGGAATTTCTCGCCTTCCTCGTTTTCCTTGCCCTCGACGACGGCCGACGACACGACGCCCTGGTTGTGCAGGTAGTCGCGCAGCTTGCCGAGCAGCTCTGCCGTCTCGCCGAACTGCTCGGACAGGATGTCGCGCGCGCCGTCGAGCGCGGCCTTCACGTCGGCGACGCCCTTGTCGGCGTCGACATAGGCGGCCGCCTCGGCCTGCGGGTCGAGCAGCGGGTTCGCGAGCAGCGCCTGCGCGAGCGGTTCGAGGCCGGCTTCGCGGGCGATCTGTGCGCGCGTGCGGCGCTTCGGCTTGTACGGCAGATAAAGGTCTTCGAGCACCTGTTTGCTGTCGGCCGCGTCGATCGCGGCACGCAGTTCGTCGGTCAGCTTGCCCTGTTCGTCGATGCTCGACAGGATCGCGGCGCGGCGATCCTCGAGTTCGCGCAGATACAGGAGGCGTTCCTCGAGGTTGCGCAGCTGCGTGTCGTCCAGATTGCCGGTCACTTCCTTGCGGTACCGGGCAATGAACGGAACGGTCGAGCCTTCGTCGAGGAGTTGCACGGCCGCCGCGACCTGGCGCGGCTGGACGGACAGTTCGGTGGCGATGCGCTGTACGATCTTGAGTGCTACGGTTTCCGTCATGTCGTGGATGGTCTGTCTGCCTGCTGAAATCGCGGCGCGGGCCGGCAGCCCCGAAGCGGCGGGCTGCCCGACGGGCCAGAGGCCGCGGGTGAATGAAGCGGGGCATTTTGCCATAAATGGCGGAGCGTCCAGCCGGGGGTGATAGAATTTGACACATGTCCCGCAGCTTTCCTACGACGTTGCCAACTTCCCGCATTTCTCTCGTCGCGCTCGGCGCAGCGCTCGCCGCGGCTTTGTCTGCCGGGCCTTCCGGTGCATTTGCGCAGGCCACTGGCGCCAGCGCGCCGGACACCGTCGTGTCCGCGCCCGTTGCAGCCTCCACCGCCCCGGATTTCGACGCCCGTCAAAAAGTGCTCAATCAACGCTCCGCGGAAAACGATTATCGTTATGCGGTGGCGGAGCACGACTGTTACAGCAAGTTCTTCGTCAACCACTGTCTCGGCAAGGCACGCGACCAGATGCGCGAGGAGCGGGCGAGCATTCGCCAGGAACAGCTCGCGCTGAACGACGAGCAGCGCGCGGTGCGGGCGCAGCAGCGCGACCAGCAGCAGGCGTTGAAGCAGGCCCGGAACGAGGCGGAAGCGCCGCAGCGGGCGGCGAACGACGCGGCGAACGCGGCTGCATTCCGCGACAAGCAGGAGCAGAATGCACTGAAGCAGGCGCAGCGCGGCGCGGAAGGGCCACAACGCGCGGCGAGCAAGCAGGCATACGACCAGAAGCAGGCGGATTTCCAGCGCAAGCTCGACCAGGCGCACCAGCAGGCGGCGCAGAAGGCGCAGGAGCGGGCGGACAACGCCACGCGCTACGAGCAGAAGCAGAAGGAAGCCGCGCAGCACAAGGCCGATGTCGAGCGGCGTCAGCAGGAAGCGGCCGAGAAGGCCAAGCAGCAGCAACAGCAGGGGCAGTAACGTGTTGAATTGATCGGGATCAGTCTCGGGCGCGTCGGCACGCCAGTCGTCGCGCTGCTTCGATGAGGAGGCAAGTATGCAAAACCGTCACACGGAACAGCAGCAGGAATTGCACAACCGTTTGGCTGCATTGCAGGAGCAGCACCAGCAGCTCGCTCGGGAGATCGAGCTGAAGGAAGGACACTCCGACATCGACGACATCACGCTGCACCGGCTGAAGAAGGAAAAGCTGGCGGCCAAGGACAAAATCATTTTGCTGCAATCGCAGCTCGAACCGGATAAGCGCGCCTGAGCGCGGCCTGGCAAGCGCCGGCGCCGCCCGGGCGCTGGACACAGGAACGCTTGCCTTGAATTCACCGCTTGAAGCCACCCCCGATGCCCGGCGTGACACGACGTCCGCCGGGCGTGTTCGTGCGTCCGAAGGCACCTTCGAGCTGAGCCGCAAGCGCGTCGACGAGCTCGACACGATCTTTGGCGAAGGCGGGTTGCTGGCGCGCGCGCTCGACGGGTACCGACCGCGTACGTCGCAGATCGAGATGGCGCGCGCGGTCGCGTCCGCGATGGAGGCATCCGCGCGCCGGATGCCCGAGCCCGAGATCTTCGAAACCCGCAAGCGGCCGGCACGCCGCTTGGGCGACGCCGACAAGACGACCGGAGCGGCCGCGGACGATGCCGCGGCAACCGAATCCGACAGCGACGCAGGCGACAACACGCTGATCGTCGAGGCCGGCACGGGTACCGGCAAGACCTACGCGTATCTCGTGCCCGCAATGCTGTGGGGCGGCAAGGTGATCGTGTCGACCGGCACGAAGCACCTGCAGGACCAGCTGTTCCAGCGCGACATCCCGACCGTGCGCAATGCGCTCGCGGTGCCGGTGTCGGTCGCGATGCTCAAGGGCCGCGCCAACTACCTGTGCCACTACTACCTGCAACGCACGGCCGACAACGGCCGGCTGCCGTCGCGGCAGGACACGGCCTATCTGCAGGAAATCGTCCGCTTCGCGAAAATCACGAAGAGCGGCGACAAGGCCGAACTCGCGAGCGTGCCGGAAAACGCGCCCGTGTGGTCGATGGTCACGTCGACGCGCGACAACTGCCTCGGCCAGGAATGCCCGCACTACAAGGAATGCTTCGTGATGCAGGCGCGGCGCGAGGCGCAGCAGGCGGACATCGTCGTCGTCAACCATCACCTGTTCTTCGCGGACATCATGCTGCGCGACACGGGGATGGCCGAGCTGCTGCCGAACGCGAACACGATCATCTTCGACGAAGCGCATCAGCTGCCGGAGACGGCGACGCTGTTCTTCGGCGAGACGCTGTCGACGACGCAGATCCTCGAACTCGCGCGCGACACGGTCGCGGAAGGCCTGAGCCATGCGCGCGACGCGGTCGAATGGGTGAAGCTCGGCGGTGATCTCGAGCGCGCGGCGCGTGACTTGCGCCTGGCGTTCGCCGACGGCCAGATCGTGCGCATGTCGCTTGCGCAGCTCGGCGACAATCACCCGATGTTCGGTGCGCTCGACGCGCTCGACGTGGCGCTCGATGCGCTCGCCTCGGCGCTCGCGAGCCAGGCCGAGCGCGCGGAATCGCTCGGCGCATGCCTGCGGCGCGCGCGCGAGCTGCAGGACCTGCTGGCCGGCTGGGTCGCGCCCGGCGCGGCGGAAGCGGCCGCGCAAGCCGACGCGGCAGCGGCCGGCGACAAGGCGGCATCCGACGGCGATCCGAACGAGAAGGTGCGCTGGGTCGAGGTGTTCGCGCATACCGTGCAACTGCACGAAACGCCGCTGTCGGTCGCGCCGATCTTTGCGAAGCAGCGTGCGGGCGTGCCGCGTGCATGGGTGTTCACGTCGGCCACGTTGTCGGTGCGCGGCGATTTCACGCACTATGCGGCGCAGATGGGCCTTAGCTCGCGTCGTTCGATGACGCTCGCCAGCCCGTTCGATTACCAGTCGCAGGGGCTGCTGTACGTGCCGCGCAACCTGCCGCAGCCGTCTTCGCCGGCGTTTACCGACGCCGTGTTCGATGCCGCGCTGCCGGCGATCGAGGCATCCGGCGGCGGCGTGTTCATGCTGTGCACGACGCTACGTGCGGTCGACCGGATCGCGTCGAAGCTGCGCGACGTGATCGAATCGCGCGGCTGGAACACGCCGCTGCTCGTGCAGGGCGACGCAAGCCGCACCGAGTTGCTCGACCGCTTCCGCGCGTACGGCAATGCGATCCTGGTCGGTAGCCAGAGCTTCTGGGAAGGCGTCGACGTGCGTGGCGATGCGCTGTCGCTGGTCGTGATCGACAAGTTGCCGTTCGCGCCGCCGGACGATCCGGTGCTGGCCGCGCGGCTCGATGCATTGACGAAGAAGGGGCTGAGCCCGTTCGCGGTGCACCAGTTGCCGCAGGCCGTGATCACGCTGAAGCAGGGCGCGGGCCGGCTGATTCGTGCGGAGACGGATCGCGGCGTGCTGATGATCTGCGACACGCGGCTCGTCGACAAGCCGTACGGGCGCCGGATCTGGCAAAGCCTGCCGCCGTTCAAGCGCACGCGCGAGATCGCGGTGGTGCAGGACTTCTTCGACGAGCATCGCTCGGGCAAGCACGCTTGATTGCACGCGCGGCGCTTGTCGCTTGATCGTCCCGGTGCCGCTTGCATGCGGCGCCAATAAAAAACCCGGCTCGATGGCCGGGTTTTTTGTGTGCGCACGGATGTTACATCGCGCCGTGCTTCAGAACTGCCACCATGACTTTTTCGCACCGGGGCGCGAATGGCCCGTCACGTACGGACTGTCGGGGAACGTGCCGGCAAGCACGCGCTTGGTGTCCTCGGCGAGTTCCGGCTGGTTCAGCTTGCCGTACGACAGGATCATGATGTGCAGCGCATCCTCGATCGCCGGCGCGCCCTTGTAGTCCTTGATCGCGAGCTGCGCGCGGTTGATGGCCGCGACATACGCGCCGCGACGGTAGTAGTAGTCGGCCGCGTGCACTTCGTGCGACGCGAGCGCGTTGACGATGTAGCGCATCCGCGCGGCCGCATCGGGCGCGTACTTGCTCTTCGGGAAGCGATCGACCACGACCTTGAACGCATCGTACGATTCGCGCAGCGCCTGCGGATCGCGCTCGCTCATGTCCTGGCCGGAGAAGCGCCCGAACAGGCCGAGATCGTCGTTGAAGTGGATCATCCCCTTCAGGTAGTACGCGTACGGGATGTCCGGATGATCGGGGTGGAGCTGGATGAAGCGATCGACGGCCTGGTCGGCCGCTGCTGCTTCGTTATCCTTCCAGTTGCAGTATGCAACGTTGATCTGCGCTTGCTGCGCGAAATGGCCGAACGGATCGCGGCCTTGCAGCGATTCGAAATATTTCGCGCACTTGCCCCAGTCGCCGCCGGACAGTGCGTCCTGGGCCTCTGAGTATAATTTGTTGTTCGACCAGGTAGCCGTCTCGTCCTGCTTCTGCGGCAAGCCGTGGCAGCCGGCGATGAGGGCCGCGGCCGCTACCGCCGCAGCCCGGGCGGCGACGGTTCTGGCCGTGCGTTTGGTCGAATTCATCATGCTCGCATGTCCTAGCTTCAAGTCTCGGTGACCCAGTCTAAATGACCCGTTCAAGTTCGCAGAATGCCCAGCCGGGCACACCAAATCGCGAAGATTATAGCCCAAGCGATCGGCCCGCCGACGCTGCGTCGGGGGATTCCCTCGATGACGATCTGGCCGGCGACGCGATGCAGCCGCCCGTCGTGCCGTCCGCGGCGGTCGACGAGGCGCCGCGCGTCGTCGAAGTGCCGCTGTCGCTCGCGGGTGAACGCCTCGACAAGGCGCTTGCCCAACTGTTCCCCGAATTCTCGCGCAGCCGCCTGCAGAGCTGGATCGAGGCGCAGCGCGTGCTCGTCGACGGCGCGCCGGCGAAGATCCGTCAGCCGGTGCCGCTCGGCGCGAAGATCGCGCTCGTGCCCGATCTGTTGCCCGAGCAGCTCGCGTTCACGCCGGAGCCCGTGCCGCTCGACGTGATCTACGAGGACGACGCACTCGTCGTCATCAACAAGCCGGCCGGCCTCGTCGTGCATCCGGCCGCCGGCAACTGGAGCGGCACGATCCTCAACGGTCTGCTGCATCGCTACGGCGACGCGGCCGCCGGCCTGCCGCGCGCGGGGATCGTCCACCGGCTCGACAAGGAAACCTCCGGCCTGATGGTGGTCGCCCGCACGCTGGCCGCGCAGACCGACCTCGTGCGTCAGCTGCAGGCCCGCACGGTGAAGCGCCGCTATTTCGCGCTCGTGTGGGGCACGATGCCCGAGGAGGGCACGATCGACGCGCCGATCGGCCGCGATCCGCGCGAACGCACGCGCATGGCCGTCGTCACCGGCGCGTCGGGCAAGCCCGCTCGCACGCATTTCCGCACGGTTGACACATGCCTGTGGCAACGTCAGCCGGTTTCGGCGATTCAGTGCGATCTCGAAACCGGCCGCACGCACCAGATCCGCGTGCACTGCGCGCACGCCGGGCATCCGCTGCTCGGCGATCCGGTCTACGGGCGTGCGCGCGGCAAGCGCTCGGTCACGCCGCTGCCGGACGGGTTCGCACGACAGGCGCTGCATGCGTGGCGGCTCGGCCTCGTGCATCCGGTCACGGGCAAGGCGATGCAGTGGCGCTGCCCGCTGCCGGACGACATGAACACGCTGGTCGCCGCGCTGGGCTTCGGGCAGGGCGACGAGGAATTCGACGACGACGACGGTGTCTACGACGATGACGACTTCGGCGGCGAGTATCACGACGACGAGCCGTACCTGGACGACGAGGAGGAGTGAGTGCCGATGACGAACCTGGCGCCGTTGACGTGGCAGGACTGCGTGCAGCCCGACTGGCAGGTGTCGCCGCGCGTGCGCGCGCTGATCACGACGCGCGACGGTGGTGTGAGCGAGGGCCCGTACGGGCGCTGGCAGGACGGTGTGGCGCTGCCGGGCGGGATGAATCTCGGCCTGCATACCGGTGACGATCCCGACCATGTCGCCGTCAATCGCGCACGCGTGCTCGCCCTCGCCGGGCAGTCGAGCGCCGCATGGCTCGAGCAGGTTCACGGTGCGCGGATCGTGCAGGCGGACGAGGTGATCGCCGCGGCGCCTGCGGCCACGGCGCCGGTGCAGGCCGACGCGAGCGTCACGAACCAGGCGGGCGCCGTCTGCGTGGTGATGGTGGCCGATTGCCTGCCCGTGCTGCTGTGCGACGCGCAGGGCCGCGCGGTCGGCGCCGCGCATGCGGGCTGGCGCGGGCTCGCGGCCGGCATCGTCGAGCAGACGGCGGCACGCGTCGCGGCGCTCGCGGGCGGCGCGACGGACACGCTGCATGCGTATCTCGGCCCGGCGATCGGCCCGCGGGCGTTCGAGGTCGGCGCCGAGGTGCGCGACGCGTTTCTCGACACGGCTGCGCAGTCGGAGCATGATGAAACCCGTCATGCGTTCGTTGCCATCGACGGCGCGCCCGGCAAGTTTCTTGCCGATCTTTACGCGCTCGCGCGCCTGCGACTCGCGCGCGCGGGCGTGGCGCACGTGAGCGGCGGGACGGCCTGCACGGTCGCCGAACCCGCGCGCTTCTATTCGTACCGACGCGACCGTGTGACGGGCCGCATGGCCGCGGCAATCTGGCTGGCCGATTGATCGCATGCGCATGCGCGCCGGTTTTGTTGCGTCGCGAAATCGGGTTATCTCGATATTGAGGCGGCTATGCGGCGTTGCATGCGCAACTGAATGAAAAATCCGGGAGTCAAGTCAAACAAAATGTTTTATGTTTCGCCGGAACCCTTGTCCCGTCTGTCGCGCGCGGATTATCTCCATGAAATGTTCAGTGGTTTGATCGGGCGCTTCACATGGGGAAAACGATAATGATAAAAATACCGCACTGCGGCAGAATCTGGAGACGCCTCTCCAGAGCATGACGGCCCGGCTCGCAGCCGGCACGCCGCGCGCGAGCAGGATTTCACGATTGACGCTCACGAATCACCGGTAAGGCAGGTAATGACAGCATCGAAAAATTCGTCGACGTCCGCGCATGCGGGCACTTCCGCGGGCAGCACCGGTTTCGATCCGGCCGCCCAGCCGATGCAGCAGATGTTCGAGTCGTGGTTGAACGCGTGGCGTGGTTTTGCCGATCCGGCGCGTGCCGCGACGGCCTCGGCCACCGTCAATCCGTTCGCGACATTCCAGTTCCCGACGTCGTTTCCGTTTCAACTGCCGTCGATGCCCGACTTCGGCGCGATGGCGTCGCCGTTCGCGGGGCTGAAGCTGCCGGTCGCCGCGATTCCGCCCGAACGGCTCCAGGCATTGCAGGCCGACTACGCGCGCGATTGCATGACGCTGATGCAGCAGGCGGCCGCCGCGAAGCTCGAGTCGCCGGAGTTGAAAGACCGCCGCTTCAGCGGCGACGCATGGAAGGCGTCGCCCGCGCATGCGTTCGCGGCTGCGTGGTATCTGCTCAACGCGCGCTATCTGCAGGAACTGGCCGACGCGCTTCAGACCGATCCGAAGACGCGCGAGCGCATCCGCTTCACGGTCCAGCAATGGACGGCCGCCGCCGCGCCGAGCAACTTCCTCGCACTCAATCCCGATGCACAGAAATCGATCCTCGAGACGCAGGGCGAAAGCCTGCGGCAGGGGATGATGAACCTGCTCGGCGACCTGCAGCGCGGCAAGATTTCGCAGACCGACGAATCGCAGTTCGTGGTCGGCAAGAACCTCGGGTGTACCGCGGGCGCGGTCGTGTACGAGAACGACCTGATCCAGCTGATCCAGTACACGCCGAAGACGGACAAGGTGTTCGAGCGGCCGCTGCTGATCGTGCCGCCGTGCATCAACAAGTTCTACATCCTCGACCTGCAACCCGAGAATTCGCTCGTCGCGCACGCGCTGTCGAACGGCCATCAGGTATTCCTCGTGTCGTGGCGCAACGCGGATGCGTCGGTCGCGCACAAGACGTGGGACGACTACATGAACGAAGGGCTGCTCGCGGCGATCGACGCGGTGCAGCAGATCAGCGGCCGCGAGCAGATCAACACGCTCGGCTTCTGCGTCGGCGGCACGATGCTCGCGACCGCGCTCGCGGTGCTCGCCGCCCGCGGCGAACATCCGGCCGCATCGATGACGCTGCTCACCGCGATGCTCGACTTCACCGACACGGGCATCCTCGACGTGTTCGTCGACGAGGCGCACGTGCAGATGCGCGAGCAGACCATCGGCGGCAAGAACGGTACGCAACCGGGGCTGATGCGCGGCATGGAGTTCGCGAACACGTTCTCGTTCCTGCGGCCGAACGATCTGGTGTGGAACTACGTCGTCGACAACTACCTGAAGGGCCGCACGCCCGCGCCGTTCGACCTGCTGTACTGGAACAGCGATTCGACGAGCCTGCCGGGCCCGATGTACGCGTGGTACCTGCGCCATACCTATCTCGAAAACAAGCTGCGCGAACCGGGTGCGTTGACCGTGTGCGGCGAATCGGTCGACCTGTCGCTGATCGACGTGCCGACCTTCATCTACGGGTCGCGCGAGGATCACATCGTGCCGTGGCAGACCGCCTACGCATCGACGTCGATCCTGTCGGGTCCGCTGAAATTCGTGCTCGGCGCATCGGGGCACATCGCGGGCGTGATCAATCCGCCGGCGAAGAAGAAGCGCAGCTACTGGGTCAACGAGGGCGACCTGCCCGAATCCGCGGACGACTGGTTTGCCGGGGCGACCGAGCAGCCGGGAAGCTGGTGGACGACGTGGGTCGAGTGGCTCGACGCGTACGGCGGCCGCAAGGTCGCGCCGCCGGCCCAGCCGGGTTCCGCGCAATTCCCGGTGATCGAGCCGGCGCCCGGGCGCTACGTGTTGCAGCGCGATTGACGAAAACCGGACAGCGGCGCACGCTGTCCGGTGCACCGCAGTTTTTTTAACAGGGCCGGTAACGATGCGCCGTGTCGTGCGGGCCTGGAGGAAAGGGAA
>NZ_BCPO01000053.1:0-11674 GCF_016586105.1 Burkholderia sp. E168m15 | reverse complement strand
GGATCAAGGCGTACGCGAACGCGGGCGTGGACCCGAGCGTGATGGGCATGGGCCCGGTGCCGGCGTCGCGCCGTGCGCTGGAGCGCGCGGGCTGGACGCCGGGCGACCTGGACCTGATGGAAATCAACGAGGCGTTCGCGGCGCAGGCGCTGGCGGTGCACAAGCAGATGGGCTGGGACACGTCGAAGGTGAACGTGAACGGCGGGGCGATCGCGATCGGCCACCCGATCGGCGCGTCGGGCTGCCGGATTCTGGTGACGCTGCTGCACGAGATGGCCAAGCGCGACGCGAAGCGCGGGCTGGCGTCGCTGTGCATCGGCGGCGGGATGGGCGTCGCGCTCGCGGTCGAGCGTCCGTAACCGGCCGTCCGTAACCGGCCGTTCGCCATCGGCGAACCGAATCCGTGCGTCGGCCGATTGCGGCTTCGGCCGGCGTCACGTGAAGTCAGAGGGGGCTCCGGCAGCTCTCGAAACCAAAAAATGGAGTGAGATTTATGTCTCAGCGAATTGCGTACGTAACGGGCGGGATGGGCGGCATCGGCACCAGCATCTGCCAGCGCCTGTCGAAAGACGGCTTCAAGGTGGTTGCAGGTTGTGGCCCGAACTCGCCGCGCCGGGTGAAATGGCTCGAGGACCAGAAGGCGCTCGGGTACGACTTCATCGCGTCGGAAGGCAACGTCGGCGACTGGGACTCGACCAAGGAAGCGTTCGACAAGGTCAAGGCCGAAGTCGGCGAGATCGACGTGCTGGTCAACAACGCGGGCATCACGCGCGACGTCGTGTTCCGCAAGATGACGCATGAAGACTGGACCGCCGTGATCGACACCAACCTGACGAGCCTGTTCAACGTCACGAAGCAGGTGATCGACGGGATGGTCGAACGTGGCTGGGGCCGCATCATCAACATTTCGTCGGTGAACGGCCAGAAGGGGCAATTCGGCCAGACGAACTACTCGACCGCGAAGGCCGGTATTCACGGCTTCACGATGTCGCTCGCGCAGGAAGTCGCGACGAAGGGCGTGACGGTCAACACCGTGTCGCCGGGCTACATCGGTACCGACATGGTGAAGGCAATCCGCCCCGACGTGCTCGAGAAGATCGTCGCGACGATCCCGGTGCGGCGTCTCGGCGGTCCCGAGGAAATCGGCTCGATCGTCGCGTGGCTCGCGTCGAACGATTCCGGCTTCGCGACGGGCGCCGACTTCTCGCTGAACGGCGGCCTGCACATGGGCTGAGCGTCCGGGCTGCGCCGGCCGGGTGGCCGCGCAGCCGGGCGTTTTCCGAAGGCCCCCGCCTCCCGGATTCGGGCGGCGGGGATTCGTCACTTGCGCTACGCTGCACTCAAAGGCGTTACATGACTACTACAAAGAAGACGGCCGAACGGCTCATCAAGAAGTACCCGAACCGCCGGCTCTACGATACAGAGACAAGCACGTACATTACGCTGACCGACGTGAAGCAGCTCGTGCTGGAGCAGGAGGATTTCAAGGTCGTCGATGCGAAATCCAATGAAGACCTGACGCGCAGCATTCTCCTGCAGATCATCCTCGAAGAGGAAAGCGGTGGCGTGCCGATGTTCTCGTCGTCGATGCTGTCGCAGATCATCCGTTTCTACGGTCATGCGATGCAGGGCATGATGGGCACGTACCTGGAAAAGAACATCCAGGCGTTCATCGACATCCAGAACAAGCTCGCGGATCAATCGAAGAACCTCTACGAAGGTAACGCGATGAATCCGGAAGTCTGGTCGCAGTTCATGAACATGCAGGCGCCGATGATGCAAGGGATGATGACGAGCTACATCGAGCAGTCGAAGAACATGTTCGTGCAGATGCAGGAGCAGATGCAGAACCAGGCGAAGTCGATGTTCAGCACGTTCCCGTTCAAGCAGCCGGGCGCGCCGGAGCCCGAAAAGAAGTAACGGTTTCGCGGCAGGCCGGCCGTGGCGGCGCGAGCCGCCGGGCGTCGGCGCCGCGAAGCGGGGCGGTCGGTCGCCGTCGTGCATTCGGGCACGACGATGCGTGGTTGCCGTCTGCCGGAAGAAATCGCCGACGGTCGTCCAGGATCGTCGGCACCGAATGCCCGTGCCCGGTATGCGCGGCCATCGTCGTTCTCCAGTCGATCGAGATCCAGTCCATACGAATGAAAGCCCGGGCGCGCCGCGCCGGATGGGGCGCGTTCGTGTCCGCGTGGGCGCTCGCCTGTCGTACCATAAGCGGCGCTGCACGGAAGCCGCTTTTGGCGAACGCCGGGGCGGTTCCGGCGCACGGCGATAGGTGCGATACCGCGTCGATGCGGGGCGGCCGAGAAAAACAAACCGACTGAGAGAAAGCATGCGAGGGATTCGAACGGCATCGACCGGCAGGCTGGCCGGTCTTGCTGCGATGTTCATGATGGGTGTCGGCGTGGCCTTGCCGAGCTTTGCGATGGATTGCGCGAAAGCCGTCCAGCCGATCGAGAAGCGCATTTGCGCGAGCCCCGCGCTGCGCGCGGCCGATGCGCGGTTGAATGCGGCCTATGCGGGCGCGCTGAAGGCCGCGCCGGACGCCGCCATCCGCGACATGCTGGTGCGTAGCCAGCGCCGCTGGCTCGATGCGCGCAACAAGCGCCTCGATACCGATTACGAAGGCCATCGGCTGGCCGTCGACGAAGTGCGCAAGGCCTTCGATCGGCGTGCCGCCGTGCTGGCCGACCGATCGGGCGAAGGGCTGATCGCGCGAGCTCTGGCTGAACGGCAGTGGCTCGCGAAATACAGCGGCGGCCCGCTGGCCGGCTTCGATGCAAACTGCGATTTCATCCCCGACGATGCGAGTGGCGCGCATGTTTCCTATGCGTGTTTCGGCGCGATTCACGTGCAGCATCATGCGCGGGTGTGCAGCCAGAGCGAGGACTGGGCGACCGGCGCGGTCTACCAGTATCGTCTGGTGAGCGCGGCCGATGGCGGGAAGGTGCATCCGGTGGCGTTCTGCGAAGCGCAAGGCGCGCATGCATGCGACAGCGGCAGCGCGCAGGCGGGATGGGTGGGTGCCGCGACGCCCGGCGGCGAGAGCCGTACACCCGCGCCGGTGACGGGCCTGCCGCAGCTCGATGCCGAATTGTGGCCGCTCGGCGATGGCGGCGATGCGGCGTGGTTCGATCGGTGTCTGACGGCGCCGGTGTTTCCGGATGTGCACTGACGCGCGGCGTTGGGGGTTCGAGCAAGGCCCGCGATGACTGGCGTTTTGTTTTACCGGCCGCGGAATCGAGCGTCGCCAATGTCGGGCAATCGTTTGTTCCACTGCCACGCATGCACGAGCAAGCAAGGTCATTCGAAGCGATGAACTCGTGTGCCAGCAAGGCGGATGGAAGACATGGTCGGAAGCCCGTTATCCTCGGGTGTCACGCATGAGCATGAAGAACAGCGCGCTGCGCGTCGTCGGGCCGTCTGGCACGCTGTTGTCGGCGGCCGATCCGCCGGATGAAGGAGATGGCGGGCTGGCTGCGCTCGCCGAGCGCACCGCCACAGCGATCTCGGCGCTGTTCGTGGAGCGGCCGACACTCACGCCGTTGTCCACGAAGTCGGCCCTTCGTCCGATGACGAGCGACGGAGTGCCGCTCAACGGCTTTCTGCCCGGTGTCGCAGGCGTGTATGCGGTGGTCGCGCATCCCGGCGTGATTCTGGCGCCGTGGCTTGGCCGCTTGGCCGCGAAGACGATCATGAAAGCGTGATCCGGCTGGCGATCGGGTCGAGCGACGCCGCGCTGTCGGCGTGGCCCAAGCGGGGCGCAGGGTACGCGGACTGTCGCTATACTCGATATCCTTACATTCGTGAAAGGATGCTTCGTATGCGCCCTCGCGTCAGTGTGTTTCTCGCGCTCAGTCTCGATGGATTCATCGCCGGCGAGAACGACGATCTGTCATGGCTGGAGCCGTTTTCATCGGATTCGCCGGATGACACCGGTTATACGGCGCTGATGAACGGCATCGACGTGATCGTGATGGGGCGCAATACGTACGACACCGTAATCAACTTCGACCCGTGGCCGTATGCCGGCAAGCGGATGGTCGTCATGACGCGCCGCGAACTGGCGTCGCGCCACGGCGAAGAGCCGTTCGACGGCGCGCTTGCGACGTTGCTCGACCGTCTGGCGGCGCAAGGTCATCGTCACGTTTATCTGGATGGCGGATTGACGGCGCGAGAAGGCATCAAGGCCGGCGTCGTCGATCGCATCACGCTGAGCTGGGTGCCGATCGTGCTAGGCAAGGGGATTCCGCTGTTCGGCGCCGAGCTGCCGCAAACGCTGCTGCGGCTCGACGATACGAAGCGGTTGCCGAGCGGGCTGATGCAAGCCACGTATGTGCCAGTCATGCAGGATTGACGCGTATGGCGGTGACGCATGCATCACCGCGGCCGGCGTTGCATGCGCGTCGATTTTGACAGCCGTGACGCGTTTCGTCGCAACTCAGTGCGCCGGGCCGAAATCCTGATCGTCCTCCGACGGCGGCAGGTCGAGCACGAGCTTGACGGCGCTGTAGTTGGCCTTGAGCGAGAACACGCGGCCGATCACGAGAAACGTCTGCCGGGAGTTTTCGAGTTCGACGAAGTCGCCCGGTTGCGGGACGTGCGCGCCCTGGTCGTAGGAAAAGCTGGTGCTGGTCTGTTCGCCGATGGCTTCTGCGGCGTGTTCGGTGAATTCGATCGTGAGGTGGGTAGTCATGCGAGCCCCGTTGGGTCGATTGAAGGGAATGGATGCCGCGATTTTCGCATAGCGGCCGATCGCCGCCGTGCCGATTCTTGGTCAGCGCGTTTGATCGACGGGGCGTTGCGTCTTTGCTGACATTCGGCCCCCGGCGACAGCGCATTATTTCCCGGCGCCGCTCGCGCTTTTCCTTGAAAAGCGCCGAGTCGCCCATCCTTTTATCTCGGCCCAGTATTCCTTTCCCAGCAGCGCGACGGCAGCGACGAACACGATTTCGCCGATCACGACCAATGCCGGGATCACGAACGCCTTGTTCGGAATGGACGTGAACGGAAGGATCGGTACCGCGATCCAGTACAAGAGCACGACGCCAAGTAGCGCCAGGCCGGTCTTCTTTCTGATGTTCAGTTGTTTTGCTCGGGGCATCGAAATGTCCTTCTGACGTGGATCGAGCAGGGTGGATTGCCCTGACGTTGCCTGGCCGGGGAAGTCGCGTCCGACGCTCAGCGGGTTTCGTGCTGATGACGCCGGTTCGCGGCAAGGAAATTAATAAACGGAGTAGTTCGTCTCATTATGGGCGGCAGTGGTGACGGACGTCAATCCCGACCGCCGGGCGGGCGGATGGACATTTGAACGTCGAGCTCGGAATTGGGAGGGAAAGGCGCGCTCAACCACGCATAGCCAGCCGGCATAGGATTGTCCGGGCACACGGCACGCATCTGCGCCCATGACCGTTCGCGAGCGGGACAGCGAAAAACGGCACCTTGGCCCTGTTTTTTCATGCAGGCGGCGGCTTCGAAAGCGTGCGGCGATACCTGTCGTCGGGTAGAGGGCGGCAGCAGGGCGGGATCGCGTCGCCCGGCATCGCCGATGGGGCGGCTCGTCCGATCCGGCACTCGCTGGTCCTTCCCCGCGCTCATTTTGGCTCGCCGCCCCTAAATCGCTGTAAACTCACGCTTTTGCTGCCACGCCCCCACATTCCAGATGTCCCAATCCCCCAAAGTAGGGTTCGTATCCCTCGGCTGCCCTAAAGCGCTCGTCGATTCCGAACAGATCATCACGCAACTGCGCGCCGAAGGTTATGAAATCTCCGGCAGCTACGACGGCGCCGACCTCGTCGTCGTGAACACCTGCGGCTTCATCGACGAAGCCGTGCAGGAAAGCCTCGACGCGATCGGCGAAGCGCTGACCGAGAACGGCAAGGTCATCGTCACCGGCTGCCTCGGCGCGAAGTCGAGCGCGAGCGGCTCGAACCTGATCGAGGAAGTCCACCCGAAGGTGCTCGCGGTCACCGGCCCGCACGCGGTGGGCGAAGTGATGCAGGCCGTGCATTCGCACCTGCCGAAGCCGCACGATCCGTTCGTCGACCTCGTGCCCGCGGCCGGCATCAAGCTCACGCCGCGTCACTACGCATACCTGAAGATCTCCGAAGGCTGCAATCACCGCTGCACGTTCTGCATCATCCCGTCGATGCGCGGCGATCTGGTGTCGCGTCCGGTCGCCGAAGTGATGCTGGAAGCCGAGAACCTGTTCAAGTCGGGCGTGAAGGAACTGCTCGTGATCTCGCAGGACACGAGCGCATACGGTGTCGACGTGAAGTACCGCACGGGCTTCTGGAATGGCAAGCCGATCAAGACGCGCATGACCGACCTGGTCGCCGCGCTCGGCGAACTCGCCGCGCAGTACGGTGCGTGGGTGCGCCTGCACTACGTATATCCGTATCCGAGCGTCGACGAAGTGATTCCGCTGATGGCCGAAGGTGCGTTCAAGGGCCACGTGCTGCCGTATCTCGACGTGCCGTTCCAGCATGCTCATCCGGAAGTGCTGAAGCGCATGAAGCGTCCGGCGAACGCCGAGAAGGTGCTCGAGCGTGTGCAGAAGTGGCGCGAGATCTGCCCGGACCTGACGATCCGCAGCACGTTCATCGCGGGCTTCCCCGGCGAGACGGAAGAACAGTTCGAAACGCTGCTCGACTTCATCCGCGAAGCGGAACTCGATCGCGTCGGCTGTTTCGCGTATTCGCCGGTCGAAGGCGCGACCGCGAACGACCTGGACGGCGCGCTGCCGGACGAGGTTCGCGAGGAGCGTCGCGCGCGCTTCATGGAAGTGGCCGAGGAAGTGTCGGCGAACCGCATGCAGCGCAAGGTCGGCAAGACGCTCAAGGTGCTGATCGACGAAGTCAGCGCGGAAGGCGGCATCGGCCGTACGGCCGCCGATGCGCCGGAGATCGACGGCGTCGTCTACGTCGAGCCGGCGGCGAAGGCATCGAAGCGCTACAAGGTCGGCGATTTCGTCTCCGTGAAGATCACGGGCGCCGACGGCCACGATCTGTGGGGCGAGGTGTAAGCGATGGCCGCTGCATTCCCGGAGATCCTCGCGCTCGGCGAGGCGATGATCGAATTCAACCAGTCGCAGCCGGGGCATCCTGAATTCCTGCAGGGCTTCGGCGGCGACACGTCGAACTTCTGCATCGCGGCGGCGCGCCAGGGCGCGTCGACGGGCTTCGTGTCGGCGATCGGCGACGATCCGTTCGGCCGGCTGCTCGCCGACATGTGGGCGTCGGAGCGCGTCGATACGACGTACGTGCGGATCGACCGCTCGGCGCCGACCGGCGTGTATTTCGTCACGCATGGCGCCGACGGCCACCAGTTCGACTATCTGCGCGCGGGGTCGGCCGCGAGCCGCTATGCGACGGGCGATTTGCCGCTCGACGCGCTGGCGGCCGCGAAAGCCGTGCACCTGTCGGGCATCAGTCTTGCGATCAGCACGGCAGCGTGCGACGCGGCATTCGCGGCGATCGACCATGCGCGTCGCCACGGCGCGAAAGTCAGCTTCGACACGAACCTGCGCCTGAAGCTGTGGCCGCTGGCGCGTGCCCGCGCGGTGATGCGCGAGGCGCTGCGCCAGACCGACATCTGCCTGCCGAGCTGGGACGACGTCACGGCGCTCACGGGCGCGAACGATCGCGATGCGATCGTCGACGCGATGCTCGAACACGGGCCGCGGGTCGTCGCGTTGAAACTCGGCAAGGAAGGCGCGTATGTCGCGACGCCGAACGAGCGGCGCGTCGTGCCGGGCTTCGCGGTCGAGGCTGTCGACGCGACCGGCGCGGGCGACTGCTTCGGCGGCGCGTTCGTCGCGCGGATCGTCGCGGGCGACGATCCGTTCGCGGCCGCGCGTTATGCGAACGCGGCGGCGGCGCTGTCGACGACCGGTTACGGCGCGGTCGCGCCGATTCCGCACCGCGAGGCGGTGGAACGCCTGATGCAGGGCTGACGCGACACACGCAAGCCGGCGCCTTCGCCGCGCACGCTTGCGCGGTCAGCAGGAACCGGGTCTCGACCCGGCACGGTCCGCGATTGCCGGGCGAATCTGAAGCAAGGAGCAACACAAGGTGGGTCGATATTCGGAATGGCAACGGGCGCTCGTCGTCGCCGGTGCGCTGGTGGCGGGCATCGCGATGCCGGGGTTGGGCGCCGCGCAGGCGGTCGTGCCGGGTGTGCAGCAGGATGAACCGGCGCCGGCGCGGCCGCTGAAGCCGAATCCCGAGTTCGCCCGCCTGCCGCGCTACGAAGGCACGCTCGGCGACCGGCCGATCGTCGTGCATCTCGGCCCGAAGACGGACGAGGAAGGCGTGCACGGCGAATACCAGTTCGCCGATACGGGCGAGGTGGTGCTGCTCGCGGGCGACCGCGACGGCGATACGCTGGAAATCGAGGAGTCGAACGACGGCACGAACATCACCGGCGTATGGATCGGCCGCTTCGACGCGACGGGCGACCTGAAGGCCGACCGGATGAACTCGGACGAATCGGACCCGCAGCCGGTCGTGCTGCACCTGGCGCCTGGCAAGCGCGCGGCGTTGCAAGTGCGCGACGGCCACGTGCGCGAAATCGAGACGGTGGGCGGCGTCGTCAACCTGCATCCCGACGACTGAGCGCGTGCTGGCTCGGTGTGCGCGGCGCGCATTGTATCGGGCCAACCGCGCCGATTTTGGCTACTCTAACGACATATTCCGCAACCGAACGGCCTCGTGCCCGGCCTCCAAGTCATGACTGCATCCACTTCCAAGCGCGCGCTGCAAACCCGCATCGTTCAACCCGACGACGTCATTCCGGAAGGCTTCCGCTCGTTCGTGCCGCCGGTCGCGCGCGCATCGACGGTCGTGTTTCCCGATCTCGCGACGATGCGCGCGCTGGTCTGGCACGACGACAACCAGTGGCGCTACGGGCTGCATGCGACGCCGACGTCGCTCGCGCTCGCGCAGCGGCTCGCCGAGATCGAGGGCGGCACGCACGCGCTGCTGCAGCCGTCGGGTCTCGCGGCGATCATGAACGTCTACTTCGGGATCGTGAAAGCGGGCGACGACGTGCTGGTTCCGCATAACGTATACGGCCCGAACGCCGATTTCGGCAATTGGCTCGCGAACGATTTCGGCATTACCGTGCGTTTTTACGATCCATTGATCGGCGCCGGCATCGCCGAGCTGATCCAGCCGAACACGCGGCTGATCTGGCTCGAGGCGCCGGGCTCGGTGACGATGGAAGTGCCCGACGTGCACGCGATCACGGCGGCCGCGAAGGCGCGCGGCATCGTCACCGCGATCGACAACACCTTTTCGGCGGGGCTCGCGTTCAAGCCGTTCGAGCACGGCGTCGACATTTCGGTGCAGGCGCTGACCAAGTATCAGTCGGGCGGCAGCGACGTGCTGATGGGCGCGACGATCACCGCGAACGCGGAACTGCACGCGAAGCTGAAGCTCGCGCGGATGCGCTGCGGAATCGGCGTGTCGGTCGACGATTGCTCGCTCGTGCTGCGTAGCCTGCCGAGCATGCAGGTGCGCTTCGATGCGCACAGCAAGAGCGCGCTCGCGCTCGCGCAATGGCTGAAGGCGCGGCCGGAGATCGCCGCGGTGCTGCATCCGCAGATCGCCGACTGCCCGGGGCACGCGTCGTTCATGCGCGATTTCAAGGGTGCGGGCGGGCTGTTCTCGGTGGTATTCGACGAACGCTACAGCGCGGAGCAGGTCGACCGTTTCGTCGAGTCGCTCGAGCTGTTCGCGATCGGCTGGAGCTGGGGCGGCGCGTGCAGCCTCGCGATGCCTTACGACGTCGCGTCGATGCGTCCGGACTGGCCGCATCGCGGCACGCTGGTGCGTTTCTACGTGGGTCTGGAAGACGAAGCCGACCTGCGCGCGGACATCGAGCGCGCGATGCAGGCCGCGCTGGGCTGATCGCGGGCCGGCAACGTCCGGCACAAAAGCAAAACGCCGGCGCGATGCGATATCGCGCCGGCGTTTTTCATTGAGGGTGCCGCAGGATCAGAACAGTCGCAGCAGCCCGTCGAGGCCGACATGGTCGAACGCGACGGTGGCCGCATCGCGCACGACGGGCTTCGCGTGGAACGCGACCGACAGCCCGGCTTCGGCCATCATCTTCAGGTCGTTCGAGCCGTCGCCCATCGCGATCGCGCGGCGCGGTTCGAGGCCGAGCGAAGCGCACGTCTCGCGCAGCAGGCGCGCCTTTACGTCGGCGTTGACGATCTCGCCGAGCACCTTGCCGGTGAGCTTGCCGTCGACGATCTCGAGCGTGTTCGCATGCGCGTAGTCGAGGCCGAGGCGGGCTTTCAGCCGCTCGGTGAAGAACGTGAAGCCGCCCGACACGAGCAGCGTCTTCATGCCGGCGGCCTTTACGCCCGCCAGCATCGTCTCGGCGCCTGGCGACAGTTGCAGCCGTTCTTCGTGCACGCGCTCGAGCGCGTGCGCGTCGAGCCCGGCCAGCAGCGCGACGCGGCGCGTCAGGCTTTCGTTGAAATCGCGGATCTCGCCGCGCATCGACGCTTCGGTGATCTCCGCGACCTGCGTTTTCAATCCGCAGAAATCGGCGATCTCGTCGATGCACTCGATCGTGATCAGCGTCGAATCCATGTCCATCACAGCGAGCCCGAAATCGCCGAGCGTGAGGCCGGCCTCGACGAAGCCGAAATCTAGCGCATGCGTGCCGCAGTATGCGTCGATGTCGAGGCGCTGCGCCGGGCTCGCGTTTTCGATCCGCAGCGCGTGATCGTCGGTCTGCACGACGCGGGTGCCGCGCGACAGCGCGAGCAGCGGTTTGTGATGGGCGTCCGACAGCGGCGCAAGACTCTGGATGACGAGATTGTGGGTCATGACGAGTGGTTGGGAGGCGAATGAATGACGTGCTCGGCCCGCGGGCGGCCGCCTGCGAACGCGGGCCCCGTGCGGCTGCGGGCCGTTGCGTCGCGAACGCGCCATTGTAGCCGGTTGGCCGCGCAGGGCGCCGGCGCCGGCGCGAAACCGGGCGCGCGGCGGTAGTGGTCAGCCGTTTGCACGATCCCAGTACGGCGGATCGCCGAAGTGCTCGGCCAGGAACGCAATGAACGCGAGCGTTTTCAGCGGCACGTGCGCGCGGCTCGGATAGACGGCCCAGATCGCGACGTCGTCCGCGAACGGGTAGTCGTCGAGCACGCTGACGAGCGCGCCGCTCGCGAGCAGCGGGCCGACGTCCCAGGTCGACTTGATCGCGATCCCGAAGCCGTCGACGAGCGCTTCGCGGATCGCCTCGCCGTTGCTCGCGACGAGCCGGCCGCCGACCCGCACCGTGAGCGGGCCCTGCGGCGTCGCGAACGACCAGTCGCGCTGGTCGCCGAGGATCACGCATTCGTGCTGCGTCAAGTCGGCCGGATGGCGCGGCGTGCCGCGTTCGGCGAGATAGGCGGGCGAGCAGCACAGCACGCGGCGGTTGGTGGCGAGCTTGCGGGCGACGAGCGTCGAATCCTTCAGCGCGCCGAGCCGGATCGCGACGTCGTAGCCGTCGTCGACCAGATCGACGATCTCGTCGGACAGCCGCAGATCGAGCGACACGGACGGGTAGCGGCGCAGGAACGCCGGAATCACCGGCGCGACGTGCTGGCGGCCGAACGACGACGACATCGACACCTTCAGCCGCCCGTACGGCTCGCTGCGGCCGCGGCCGACCG
>NZ_BCPO01000052.1:0-7713 GCF_016586105.1 Burkholderia sp. E168m15 | reverse complement strand
GCGCGCGCCATGAAGACTTCGCCGTCCTGCGTGAGGCTGATGCGGCGCGTGGTGCGGTGCAGCAGCCGCGCGCCGAGCTGCCGTTCGAGCTGGGCGATGCGCGCGCTCGCGACCGCGGCCGACACGCCGAATTCGCGCCCGGCCGCGGTGACGTTCGCGAGCAGCGCCGCGCGCACGAACAGCGCGACGTCGAGCAGGTCGAGCGGCTTGTCGGGCGCGGGAATCGGATCGGACCCGGGATCGGACGTCATTATTCTGAAATTCCTGAAAATGTTTCAGGAAATATAGCGGTTTTCTCGAAGGATCGGGTTGCCTACGATGGCACGCATGGAGGTTGCGCCGCAGCCTGCCGGATTTCCCTGAAAGGAGTATCGAGATGAAAGCCGTTGGATTGACCCGTTATCTGCCGATCGACGACCCGCAAGCGTTGCTCGACGTCGAACTGCCGCAGCCCGTGCCGGGCCCGCACGATCTGCTCGTGAAGGTCGAGGCGATTTCCGTGAACCCGGTCGACACCAAGGTGCGTGCGCCGAAGCCGCAGGTCGAGGAGACGCCGCGCGTGCTCGGCTGGGATGCGGCCGGCACGGTCGTCGCGGTCGGCGCCGACGTCACGCTGTTCCGGCCCGGCGACGAAGTGTTCTACGCGGGCAGCATCACGCGGCCCGGCGCGAACAGCGAATTCCACGCGGTCGACGAGCGGATCGCCGCGTTGAAGCCGCGCACGCTCGACTTCGCGGCCGCCGCCGCGCTGCCGCTCACCGCGCTGACCGCGTGGGAAGCGCTGTTCGACCGGTTGCGCGTGTCGCCGCAGGGTGCCGACGCCGGCAAGTCGGTGCTGATCATCGGCGGCGCGGGCGGCGTGGGCTCGATCGCGATCCAGCTCGCGAAGACGCTCGGCAAGCTGCACGTGATCGCGACCGCGTCGCGGCCGGCGTCGGCCGAATGGGTGCGCGCGCTCGGCGCGGATGCGGTGGTCGACCATTTCGGCGACCTGCCCGCGCAGTTGCGCGAGGCCGGCCATCCGAGCGTCGACCACGTGCTGATCTTCAACGATACCGACCATCATTTCCCGGCTGCAGCGGAAGTCATCCGGCCGCAGGGCGGCATTTGCACGATCGTCGAGAACGCGAAGCCGGTGCCGGTCGAATTGCTGAAGGCGAAGAGCGCGGCGTTTCACTGGGAATTCATGTTCACGCGTGCGATGTTCGAGACGCCGGACATGATCGAGCAGCACAAGATCCTCGGCGAAGTGGCGCGGCTCGTCGACGCCGGCACGCTGCGCACGACGCTCGGCGAACAGCTCGGCACGATCAACGCGGCGAACGTGCGGCGCGCGCATCAGATGCTCGAGGGCGGGCGCGCGATCGGCAAGCTGGTGCTCAGCGGTTTCTGAGCGCGGAGCGCGTAAGGTTGCGGCGCCGCGAATGCAAGCGGGGTAACACCCGATGCGTTTGCGGCGCATTGCACCGCGCTTGGCGGTAGACTGGCAGCGCATCATGCATCGAAAACCGCGCGGCACGCGCGTGCCGCCGCATTACAAGGAGGTCAGCATGAGCCAACGCAGCTTGTCAGTCGCCGCATCGTGGTCGGTCGTGTTCGCGGCGGCGTGCGTCAGCGCGAGCGTATTCGCGGCGCCACCGGTCAAGGGCAGCCTGAAGGGCGGCGGGACGGGACAGCTCGAATACACCGTCAAGGTCGACTCGAAGACCTTCGGCAATACGCAGGAGACCCGCAAGATCCGCTCGGGCGAGACGGACGATTTCAACTGGAAGTCGGTGCCGCCGAGCGGCGCGGTCGCGATGCCGGACGGCTGCCCGAACGCCGACAACCTGCCGCGCGACGCGAACGGCGCGATGGTGCGGCAGACCCAGGTGCGGCTCGCACCGTCGGTCGACGCCAAGGGTGTCGCCAACGTGCAGTTGAGCTTCCAGGCGGCCGCGCCGAAGGGCACGCGCGGCGTGACGGCCGGGGGCAAGTCGCTGCAGTGTCCGGACGTCGTGTCGGTAAGCCAGGTGAAGTGGGTGTCGATTCCGACCAACGGCGGGTCGAAATCCGTGTCGATGAGCGACGGCACCCGGGTGACGGTGTCGATCAAGCATTGAGCGGCACGCGCGGGCCGGCGTTTCGTTCGGTGCGCGCGCAACCGGTTCGATGGGCGGCACGAGCAGGGCGGCACGCGAGCAGCGCCTGTCGTGCCGCCGTTGCAACGCGTGCCGCTGCCTGCTTCGCGGTACGGTGCCACAGCCGTGCAACGGCGCTGCACGACGTCATGCGGATGTCACGTCATGCGCGCCCGCATTCCGTCCTCCCGATCATCACGTTCCGATGAAACGTCGCAGGCGCGTGCTGACCGCGCAGCGCGCGCCGCCGCGCGTCACCGCGTGCGCTCTTCGAGCCGCGAAGCGAGGAAACGGTGATCGGCCGAGAACAGCCGGCGATAGGTCATCAGCACCGCGCCCACGGTGCCGAGCGCGGACGCCGCGGCGATCAGGAACATGATCACGATCTGGTAACGCACGGCCTGCAGCGGCGACTGGCCGGCCAGCACCTGGCCCGTCATCATGCCCGGCAGGCTCACGACGCCGACCACCGCCATCTGGTTCAGCGTCGGCAGCATGCCGGCGCGCACGGCCTGCCGCGCGGCATCCTGCGCGGCCTCCCAGCGCGTCGCGCCGAGCGCGAGCGCGGTTTCGACACGATCGCGGCGCGCGGTGAGCTCTTCCATCATCCGCTCGACGCCGAGCGATACGCCGGTCAGCGTATTGCCGAGAATCATCCCGAGGATCGGGATCGCGTATTGCGGCGCGAACCACGGATGGATGCGGATCACGACGAACAGGCCGACCGCCGCGACGAACCAGCTGCTGAACCAGATCGACGCGATGCTGTCGATGCGCTGGCCGCGATACGTGCGCTTGCCGCGCCCCGCGCCGGCGAAACCGGCGATCAGCGTCATCAGCGCGGTGAGCGGCAGCACGACGTACCAGTGCGGATGGCCGAACACCCAGCCGAGCACGTAGCCGATCGCGAGCAACTGCACGACGGTGCGCACCGCCGCGAGCGCGAGCTTGCGGCCGAGGCCGAGCGACAGCGCCGCCGAGATCGCACCGTTGACGGCGACGAGCGCGGCGGCGATGCCGACGTCGACGAGGCTCAGGTCCTGCAGTGCCGGGCTCATTGCGCAGCCTCCGTCGGGTTGGCCGCGTGCAGGACGCCGGCCTGCATCACGAGCCGCATCGTGGCGATTCGCGCGGCCTGGGCCGGATCGTGCGAGATCCACATGTAGGCGCGCGCATCGGGCGCCGCGTCGAACCACGCACCGACGAGCGCTTCGATCGCGCGCGCCGATTCGGGATCAAGGGCGGAGGTCGGCTCGTCGAGCAGTAGGACGTCGGGATCGAGTTGCAGCACGCGCAGCAGCGCGGTGATCTGCGCTTCGCCGCCGGACAGGTCGCTCGCGCGCTTGTCGAGAAAACCGGCGCCGCGGCCGGCCTGCGCGGCGAGCGCTTCGGCGCGGGCGCGGTCGAACGCGACGTCGCGATAGATCGCGAGCGAATACGGGTAGCGCAACTGCGCTTCGACGGTGCCGTCCATCTGCGCGGGGCGCTGGCGGACATAGGCGATGCTGCGCCGATAGCGCGGAATCGCGCTGCGCCGGATCCGCCGGCCGCGCCACAGGATGTGACCGCCGTCGAGCGGATCGAGCAGCGCGAGCGCGCGCAGCAGCACGCTCTTGCCCGACCCGGATGGCCCGGTGATAGCAATTCGCGATCCCGCGGCGAGGCTGAAATCGGTCGGGGCGAGCAGCGTCTTGCCGCTGCTGGCGTCGCGCCGCGTGATGTGCTGCGCGTCGATGAGGCCGGTGGGGGAGGTCATGTCAAAAGTGAAAAAAAGCGTTAATGGCGCCGAAAGGCCGCCATGTCGTGCGCCATAATACCGATTGAAAAGCCGCAGTTGTCGTGCGCCGTTCGTCCACGCAAGCGGCCCGGCATGGCGCGGCAACGCTTCAGAACAACAACGGAACCGCCATGACGCTAACCCGAGCCATCGGCAAATCGGCTGCATGGATCGTCGGTATCGTCGCGGTGCTCATCGCGGCGGCCGGCATCTTTATCTTCACGTTCGACTGGAACCGCGCGAAACCGTGGGTCAACGAACAGGTGAGTACCGCGCTCGGCCGCCCGTTCGCGATCAACGGCGATCTCAAGGTCGGCTGGCGTCGTCCCGATGGCGAGACCGGCTGGCGTGCATGGGTGCCCTGGCCGAGCTTCTCCGCCACGCAACTCGAGATCGGCAATCCCGACTGGGCGCAGGCGCCCAAGTTCGTCACGCTCGATGCCGCGCACTTCGATCTCGCGCTCCTGCCGCTGCTGGCGCATGAAATCGTCATCCCGTCGATCGACGTCGTGAATCCTGCCGTCGATCTCGAACGGCGCGCGGACGGCAGCAATACGTGGACCTTCCAGTTCAAGCAATCGTCGCAGCCTTCGCGGTGGAAGGTGCGGCTCGACAGCTTCGGTTTCGCGAAGGGCACCGTCACGTATCGCGATGCGATCACGAAGGCCGACCTGACCGTCGCGATCGATACGCTCGGGCAGCCGATTCCGCTCGGCGACGTGCTGAAGGAGCAGGAGCAGACCTCGCGTGCGGCGTCGGCGCAGCGCGTCGGCAAGCATGGCGCCGCGCAACTGGGCGCGAAGGCCGATGCGCAAGCCGCGTCGGGCGAGTCGGGGGCGAGTGCGGTCGCGGCCTCGGGTGCGTCGGCTGCGAGCGGCGTTGCTTCGGCTGCGTCAGGTTCGTCCGGTTCATCCGCTTCGTCCGCGCCTTCCGCGTCGGCGGCCGCTGCCGCGTCCGGCGCGAGCGGCGCCGCGGCGCCCGCGAAGCCGTCCGGCCCCACCTACGCGTTCGGGCTGAAGGTCGACGGCCGCTACAAGAACGTGCCGATCAGCGGCACCGGCAAGGTCGGCGGCGTGCTCGCGATCCAGGATACGTCGCAGCCGTTCCCGCTGCAGGCCGACGTGAAGGCGGGCGATACGCGGCTCGCGATTGTCGGCACGCTGACCGATCCGAGGCATCTCGCGGCGCTCGACCTGCGGCTGTGGCTGCAGGGCACGTCGATGTCGCACCTTTACCAGCTCACCGGCATCACGCTGCCCGATACGCCGCCTTACGCGACCGAAGGGCGCTTGATCGGCAACTTCAAGCCGAATGCGAGCACCTTCCGCTACGAGAACTTCAACGGTCGCGTCGGCGGCAGCGATCTCGGCGGCACGCTCACCTGGGCGCAGCGCGAGCCGCGGCCGAAGCTGTCGGGCGAACTCGTGTCGAACCTGCTGCAGTTCTCCGATCTCGCGCCGGTGATCGGCGCCGACTCGGCCGCGAGCAAGAAGAAGCGCGGCGACACGACGCGCCAGCCGCCCGACCGCGTGCTGCCGGTCGCGGCGTTCCGCACCGAACGGTGGAGCGCGATCGATGCAGACGTGAAGTTCACCGGCCGCAAGCTGATCAAGAGCGCGGACCTGCCGATCACCAACCTGTACACGCACATTCTGATGCAGGACGGCGTGCTGACGCTGGAGCCGCTGCAGTTCGGCGTCGCGGGCGGCACGCTCGCGACGAATGCGCATCTCGACGGCAGCCGCACGCCGCTCAAGGGCCGCTTCACGCTGGCCGCGCGGCATCTGAAGCTCAAGCAGCTGTTCCCGACGCAGAAGGTGATGCAGTCGGCGTTCGGCGAAATCAACGGCGACGCGTCGCTGTCGGCAACGGGCAATTCGCCGGCCGCGCTCGCGGCGACGTCGACCGGCGAAGTGAAGGCGCTCATCACCAACGGTCGCATCAGCCGCCTGCTGATGGAGGCCGCGGGGTTGAACGTCGCGAACGTCGTCTACGAGAAACTGTTCGGCAACCGCGACGTCAACATCAATTGCGCGGCGATCGATTTCGTCGCGACCGACGGCATGCTCGACCCGAAGGTCTTCGCGCTCGATACCGACGACGCGCTCATCAACGTCGACGGCCCGATCAACCTGCGCGACGAATCGCTCGACCTGAAGATCCATCCGCACACGAAGGGCTTCCGGATCTTCTCGCTGCGCTCGCCGTTGTATGCGAAGGGCACGTTCAAGAACCCGAAGGTCGGCGTCGATGCGGGCGCGCTCGCGCTGCGCGCCGGCGCGATGGTCGGGCTCGGGCTGATCAACCCGTTCGCGGCGCTGATCCCGCTGATCGCGCCGAGCAACAACCGCGACGTGCCGTGCTCGGAACTGTTCGGGCAGATGAAGGCGCAGGCGGCGCAGAAAGCGGCCAAGAAGGCCGGCAAGTGATGCGCGCAGCCGTCGGAGCGGCTTGTGCCGCGGTGCGGCGGCTCGGCATCGTTGCCGCGACCGGCTGAGCGCTGGCCGTGCGGCGCCGCCGAGGTGCTCAGCGGCGCGCGCGCGCCCAGACGATCACCGGTTCGACCTCCCGGCCGCCGATCCGCACTGGCCCGGCGGTGCCGAGTTGCAGCCGGTCGCCGTCCAGGCTGACGACACGCTGCTGGACGTTGCCGATCCAGTTCGGATACAGGCTGACGTCCATTTCATGAGTCAACGTGCCGTCGTCGTCGACATTAAAGGGGCCTGAATACGCGATGTAGCCGCGGGCCGCGGCCGCACGCTCCTCGACGCTGCCGCCCTGCAGGTCGCCGTCGGCGTACGGCGGGCGGCCGGCCGCCATCAACTGCGCGGACATGTAGCCGTCGGGCGTGTAGAGGATCCAGCCGCGCGCGTCGCGGCCGAGCGGATAGGTGACGGTCCCGCCGTCGCGCGGGCGGATTTCGTAGGACACGAGGCGCCACGCGCCGACGAGTTGTTCACGAAGCTGGCTGGCGAGCATGCGGGATTCCGGTAGGACGGCGGTGGGGCGCGTGCCGTCGTGTTGACGGGCCGGCGGGCGCCGCGGCTGAGGGCCGGGAATACGCCGCCGGGGCGGTGCGGTCGGCAGTTTCTCCGACACCTGCTAAAATACACGGTTTTCCGTCGATTTCTCTCTTACGGGACCTGCCGTGCTTTCTACTGCCAACATCACGATGCAATTCGGGCCGAAGCCCTTGTTCGAGAATATCTCGGTCAAATTCGGCGAGGGCAACCGCTACGGTCTGATCGGCGCGAACGGCTGTGGCAAGTCGACCTTCATGAAGATCCTCGGCGGCGACCTCGAGCCGAGCGCCGGCAACGTCGCGCTGGAGCCGAACGTCCGCCTGGGCAAGCTGCGCCAGGACCAGTTCGCGTACGAAGACGTGCGCGTGCTCGACGTCGTGATGATGGGCCACACCGAGATGTGGGCCGCGATGACCGAGCGTGACGCGATCTACGCGAACCCGGACGCCACCGACGACGACTACATGCACGCGGCCGAACTCGAAGG
The DNA here is from genome assembly GCF_016586105.1 of Burkholderia sp. E168m15. NCBI lineage: Bacteria > Pseudomonadati > Pseudomonadota > Betaproteobacteria > Burkholderiales > Burkholderiaceae > Burkholderia > Burkholderia sp. E168m15. The sequence goes on along the minus strand of NZ_BCPO01000052.1, from coordinate 306 downwards.
CAAGTTCGCCGAATACGGCGGCTACGACGCCGAGGCGCGCGCGGGCGCGCTGCTGCTCGGCATCGGCATCGAGGAGAAGTTCCACAACGGCACGATGGCCGACGTCGCGCCTGGCTGGAAGCTGCGCGTGCTGCTCGCGCAGGCGCTGTTCTCGAAGCCGGACGTGCTGCTGCTCGACGAACCGACCAACAACCTCGACATCAACTCGATCCGTTGGCTCGAGCAGACGCTCAACGAGTACAACTCGACGATGATCATCATCTCGCACGATCGTCACTTCCTGAACTCGGTGTGCACGCACATGGC